>NZ_FQZD01000033.1 GCF_900141835.1 Propionispora hippei DSM 15287
CAGGAAAAATGCTATATAGGAAGAGAAGTCAAACCATTGAGCGGAGTTTTGCAGACGCTAAGCAACTGCACGGACTTCGCTATTGCCGGTTTAGGGGTAGAGAGCATGTACAAGAGCAGGCGTTACTAACGGCTGCTTGTCAAAACATGAAAAAGATTGCCAATCACCTCGCCAGACTGGCGTAGGTATCGGCAATCTTTTCTTTTTGAGTCTACTTAGTGATGGTTTTCCTTTTGTTTTGTCTAATAGAAACCCCCATGGCTTAGATCTTTCCCAAACCATGGGGTTCTTCAACAGCCTGACTGTCAACATATTTGTTGACAGTCTTTTTATAGTGCCGTGTATGGCGTGGCCGATTAATTAGACGTTCCAGGTTCAATAAAGCTCTGTAAAAATTTCCGGTTATGAGCGATTCTGGGATCATCGGGCATGTATTTGGCTGCCTGCTCATTGTGCTCATAAGCCAACTGGTATTTGCCGATTCGGGAATAACATACACATAGTTGGAGATGGGGCAGCCAAGTCCTGCAGCTATAATTAACCAGGCCCCAGGTTTCAGCGGGCTGTTCCAACTGCGTAGCTGTTTTGTACCAGAAGATAGCCTGCGGCAATTGGTTGGCCTGCAGGAAGTGAAAGCCTAGGCGGCAGCAGAAGTCAGCTCTGGGTGTATCGTAAGTAAAGGAAGTAAAAATATATTTAAGTTGGTTTTCCGAATCCGACAAGTGATAGAAGCAGTCGGCCAGTTTGCCGCAGGCCCCGATGTTATCCTCAATCCAGCCTTGCTTGGTGGCTAAAAAGCGCTGATAATATTCGATGGCGCGGTTATATAATTGATGATCAAGCAGTTCATTGGCAAAATAATATAAGTCGCGGGGTGAAAAGGTTTCCCCGTTTTTCTGCCGTTGCTCGTAGATGTGAAGATTACGGTCCGCATCATGCTCCAAGGGACTGTGTGTAACAGCTATATCACTGTGGAAAGCCCGGCCGGCAACTGCCAAATACTCATGGACGGCACCAACCCATTGGAAATTATTGGACCTTTTTACCAGGCGATTACGGCGGAGTTGGGAGGTTACTTTGCCATATTGATCGCGGGATAGGTTATACAGCATGGTGACGGTATCAATATCCGGCGTTAGTTGAACTTGTTTTAAGTGCAAAAATTTATTCCGGTCTTCCGGCAACAGGATATCGTCTGCATCCAGCCATAGAATGTAGTCCTTGGTAGCTAGGCTGAACGCAAAGTTCCGGGCAGCGGCAAAATCGTTAATCCATTGGAAGTGATGGATGCACTCGGTAAATTGACTGGCAATTTCTTTGGTGCAGTCGGTGGAACCGGTGTCGACAATAATGATTTCGTCGACAATGCCGGCTACCGATTCAAGGCAACGGCCTAACACCTTCTCCTCATTTTTAACAATCATGCAAAGACTGATGAGGATTGGTGATTGAAGTGCTTCTTTTGCTCCTTCCACGTACTTAACCTCCTGAAGTCGTGTTGTATTACTACATATGTTATGCTGCCTGAGCGGGGGGAGTGACAGGAAAAGCAGAATAAGCTATTAATAAAGCTCGTGAATTGTTTGTGCAGTATAGTGGCAACAAGAAGGATTCCTCTTCGTTTCCCGAAGAGGAATCCTTCTTGTTGCAAGTGATATTTATTTTAGAATTTATTCAATAGCAATACCGGCACTGGCGTACCCCAGGACTGTATTAAGAAGGGTTAAGCCTGCAGCTGTTGCAGAAAATACTAATAATAGACGTGTTCCTGCAGTTACCGGAATGGCTAAGCCTGTAGTAATGCCACTGCTTGTAGTACCAATCGCAAGGACGCCTGACAAGGCCGGTGACAGTGTTACTATAGCACCTGTCGACGTAAAGATATCATTTGGTGTCGGTGAAGAAAATAGCTCGGCAGTAATGGTAATGGTTGAACCGACGAGTGACAGAGCTGCTGCGGTGCTAAAATACCCGGCAATGGAGGTAATTATTCCATCGCGGGGAGCGGAAAAAGCAAAGTTGAGAAGTCCGCCGCTTCCGGAAATGTCAATAGTTCCGCCGACAATAGTAAGAGAGTTATCAGAGTTGCCAAAACCGACAAGGGCGACTGTGCCTGCCAAGCCTCCGGCAATTGTACTGAGAACAACAGGTAAGCCGGAAGCAAAGGGGATAATGGCCCCCGCGCCAGTAACACCGGTAACACCAGTAGCGCCTGTAGCCCCAATATCGCCAGTGGCACCGGTAGCGCCAGTCGCGCCTGTAGCCCCAATATCGCCGGTAACACCAGTAGCTCCCGTAACGCCGGTAGCGCCAGTAACACCGGTAACACCAGTAGCGCCTGTAGCCCCAATATCGCCAGTGGCACCGGTAGCGCCAGTCGCGCCTGTAGCCCCAATATCGCCGGTAGCGCCAGTAGCTCCCGTAACGCCAGTAACGCCAGTGGCACCGGTAGCGCCAGTCGCGCCTGTAGCCCCAATATCGCCGGTAACACCAGTAGCTCCCGTAACGCCGGTAGCGCCAGTAACACCGGTAACACCAGTAGCGCCTGTAGCCCCAATATCGCCGGTAACACCAGTAGCTCCCGTAATGCCGGTAGCACCGGTAGCGCCAGTCGTGCCTGTAGCACCTGTAGCCCCAATATCGCCGGTAACACCAGTAGCTCCCGTAACGCCAGTAACGCCAGTGGCCCCGGTAGCACCAGTCGCGCCTGTAGTCCCAATATCGCCGGTAACGCCAGTAGCTCCCGTAATGCCGGTCGCGCCAGTAACGCCAGTGGCCCCGGTAGCGCCTGTAGTCCCAATATCGCCGGTAACACCAGTAGCTCCCGTAATGCCGGTAGCGCCGGTAGTCCCAGTGGCTCCTGTAGTGCCAGGATCACCGGTTGCCCCGGTTGCTCCTGTCGTGCCGGTAGCGCCGGTAGCGCCAGTGGCGCCTGTCGCGCCGGCAGCCCCAGCAGCCCCGGTATCACCGGTTACACCAGTAACACCGGTAGCTCCAGTAGCACCAGTGGCTCCTGTAGTGCCAGGATCACCGGTTGCTCCTGTAGCGCCGGTAGCGCCCGTTGCCCCTGTAGCACCTGTGCTCCCTGGATCGCCCGTAGCGCCCGTAGCGCCCGTAGCTCCCGTTGGGCCTGTTGGTCCTCCGGCTGGTCCGGTAGCGCCCGTAGCGCCGGTTGTTCCTGAGGCCCCTGTGGCCCCGGTCTGGCCTGTGATACCGGTTGGTCCAACAGAGCCTGTCGGACCTGTCGGACCTGTCGGACCAGTCAACCCGGTACCGCCAGTGGCACCGGTAGTACCTGTGATACCGGTAGGGCCGATGGGGCCGGTAGGTCCGGTTATTCCGGGAGTGCAAATGGGGAAACACGGGAAGCAACAGTTGTCGCTTGTATCGGAAGAACTGCAGGAATCGCTGCTTTTTTTACAATGATCATAATCGGGACAACACGGGGGAGGGGGTGTATGTTGAATATGTTTGATTTTATAATGATGGTGATGATGGTAACGGCGACGATGTCTTTTTCTTGCTTTCAGGTCTTCTAAGGGATCTTTTTTATCCATTCCATTTCCTCCTTTTGGGCAGATGACAGTTCAATTTTTTTGAGTCATTACATAATATACTATGTATATCCGGCACCAAAGGGAACAAACCCATCAGAACATTTGCGGTTTGTACCGATGTAATTGCTGTTTTTGTATTTGTGCTCTTTAATGGAACATTTCAGTTATGGAGGAATAAAGTAGTAAGAGATTTACAGATTGCCAGGAGGTGGACATTATCTCGAAACAGTCGACCAAATTACATATAGGGTGCGGCAGGAATATTCTTCCCGAGTGGATAAATCTTGATTGCGTAGCTTTGCCCGGAGTGGATGTGGTTTTTGATTTGGATGCTTGCGCAGAGAATGGGCTCCCTTTCCGGGATGATAGTTTTGATATGATATTAGCCAGCCATGTATTGGAACATATAAAAAATCCCCTGCCACTGCTGCAGGAGTTGCACCGGGTGGCTCGACCTGACGCAAAAGCAGTATTTGCCGTACCCTATGGTGCTAATGATGATGCTTTTGAAGACCCGACCCATGTCCGGCAGTATTTTTTGAATTCCTTCGGATATTTTTCTCAGCCTTTTTATTGGCGCGCCGATTACGGTTATCGTGGCGATTGGCAGCCGGAACAAATTATTTTGGCTATTTCCGCCGAACAATACACGGGAGAATTAGCTGAGGATATTATGGCGGATATTATGACGCTGCGTAATGTGGTGCTGGAAATGACGGTGGAGCTGCGGGCGGTGAAGCCGGCAAGGGAGGCAAAACTGGAATTGCAGCAGGCTCCCGAGATCCGGTATCGGTTTGTTTGAAGTGGGCTAGGGTTTGTTTGTAATATACTCGAAACGCCCCTGACGGTGATTTTTGTGCCATACTTCGCTACCATGTTTTGAAATAGGGCTACTATTCCTGCAGCATGGTCCGTTTGACGCAAAAATTACTCGCTACAGGTCCGTTATTTTACAAACAGGCCCCAGTACTTTGTCAGTCTTAAATGGCGAAGCTATTTTCTTGCAGTACAAGGCGGGGAGGACGGAATACTGATAGGGTGGTATGATGGCTGATGAAACGAAGGTGTGTTGAAAATAGACCATCAATATCACTGGATTAAGCTTGATAAGTTCTTTAAGTATTTTCTTAGTGTATTATCATGGTATTTTGTTGTATGATACATAGTATATAGATAGATTTTGGGGCTCCTGGGAAAGGCTGATTGGTTCACAGTGTGCGTTAAGCCGGGGAATTTTTTGATTGAATTAGTCATAATGTAATTTTTTTGACAGGCGGAGAATCCCGGGCTTATGTTCACTAAATCAGCGATTCCTTAGAAAAATGCGGGGTGGATTTGTGAAAGCGTCTATGGCATCTTACCAGTCAATTGCTTTGGATTTGGCGAAACGAATTATGAATGGGGAATTTCCGGTAGGCTCCAAGATATCGGGCCGGACGGTGCTGGCCAGTCAGTATAGTGTTTCACCGGAGACCATACGCAAGGCAATAGCTATTTTGAAAGAGTCAAATATTGTATCCGTTTCTCAGGGAAAAGAGATTATCGTGCTGTCTTCGCAGCAGGCTTGCTATTATGTTAGACATCATGAAGAAATGGTATCGGCTTATTCTCTAAGTCAGGAACTGGAAGCACTGATGGCCGAAAAAGAAGAAAATGACAAACAGTTTCGCAAAATAGTAGGCGAAATCATGCGTTATTCGGACCGGCTTAAAAATCTTTCTCCTTATAACCCGGTCGACATTCGCGTAGCAAACCATTCTTTCGTTATAGGAAAGCCGCTGCAGGACCTTCGCATGTGGCAAAATACCGGAGCGACGATTGTCGCCGTCAGGCGGGGTACGGAGATCATTGTTTCCCCTGGACCCCATGCCGTTTTACAGGCAGATGACCGGATCGTGGTGGTAGGGGCCGGCGATGTATGGCAGAAAGTAACTAATTTTATTAATAAGGAAAATTGAAAAATAACCAGGGCGGCGTTTCGGTGAGGAATGCCGCCCTGGTTATTTTATGGCCTGACGTTATGGATAGGAAGCTTTATTGGCTGCTTTGGTGCCGGACATATAATTGATCTGTTTGGGTTATACCAATAAAAGAAAGATAAATATGATTTATATATGAAAAGTATAAGAACAAATGTAAAAATTGGTTTCCTTGATTTGATTTGACAGTGCTGCTTTTAGGGTGTAAAATGTAGAAAATGCAGGAATTTCACTTCATATAATACTGTAATTTGTGAAAAATGTAACTGCCTTTGAAAAAATGTAAAAAAACTATTCAGAAATGAACTGTTTTACAGTCCAGTGACTGTCATAGTAAATCAGAGAAAATAGAAGGGATAGGGTTAGACATGAAGGCATTAAATTTATACGGACCCAGAGATTTGCGTTTTGAGGATGCACCTAATCCGGTATTGGAACATGATACCGACGTAATTATTAAAGTAAAGGTAGCGGGAATTTGCGGCTCCGACATTCACCGCTATGCCAAATTGGGACCCTACATTAAGGGAATGACCTGGGGTCATGAATTTTCCGGCGAAGTTGCCGAGGTGGGCAAAGCTGTGACCAATGTCAAAGTTGGTGACCGTGTAACAGCCTGTCCGGCGCTTTATTGCGGAACTTGCGAATATTGTAATAAAGGCGAATTTGCCCGCTGCGAGCATTTAAGTGTAATAGGGGCGCTGAATCCTGGCGCTTTTGCTGAATATGTTAAAATGCCGGCAGAAAATGTTGTAAAACTTCCCGATGAAGTTGGTTATGATGTAGCCAGTCTGGTTGAGCCTTCCAGCGTGGTTGTCCATGGCATTTATAAAACCAGCATGGAAGCCGGTGATGATGTAGCTATCATCGGTTGCGGAACGATCGGCTTGTTGGCGGTGCAATGGGCTAAAATCTTTGGCGCCAGACATGTATATGCCCTTGATATCGATGACAGCAAGCTGGAACTGGCCAAACAGCTTGGCGCTGATTTTGGGATTAACACCAAGGATATTGAGCCTCATGAAAAATTATTTGAAATGACCGGCAACCGGGGAGTCGATATTGTTGTGGAATCAGCCGGCAGCCCGATTACCTCTGCTCAAGCTTTTTCGCTGGCTCGTAAAGGCGGCAAGGTCGTATTCATGGGCATCCCTTACGGCGATGTAATGGTAAAACGGTTCTATTTTGAACGGATTGTGCGTAATGAGTTGAGCGTATACGGTTCCTGGAATGCTATTTCAGCGCCGTTCCCCGGCAAAGAGTGGCAGACTACCGTTCATTTCATGAAAGAAGGCAAACTGAACGTAACGCCGATGATCACGCATCATCTCAGCTTAAAAGAAGGACCGGCAACGTTTGAAAAAATCATAAACCGTGACGGCCATTTCGGTAAGGTTTTATTTTATCCGGAAAAATAATAAGTATGTTAAAGCCTCTCTGGACAGTAGCGAACTGACCGGAGGGGCTTTTTTTCATATGGCTAATTGCCGAGCTGAAAGGAGTAATTTTCTAATGGCCCGTTGACTGCATTTTGTAGTTCCCTGGATCAATCTGACATAGGGTAGAGAAGCTGACTGATTTCTTTTGACCGTATGCATATAATAAAGGAACTTCATTTACTGGTTGCGAAATGTAGGATAAAAGGAAATCTCCATAAGAAATTCATATTCCTACGGTATAATGGGTCTGGCAGAGCCGACACTCTCATGAGATCAGCGGTTCCTTAAAGGATGCAGGTGTATTGAAAACTATAAGGAAGAGGAAGAGCGGACATGAATAAACTATGGGGCTGGCTGCTTATTTTTACGGGAATTGGGTTATTATACCTGTGGCAACCGGAGGTTTTTCTGCACGTGTATCAGTTGCTCCGGCAAGGAGACATTCTGGCTCTGACAGAGTATCTACGCTCTTTTGGCGGCTGGTCGATCGCCGTGATCCTGCTCCTTTTCGTCATTATGACGTTTACGATTGTTTTTCCGTTTATGTTGTTGTCCGGCGCGGTCGGACTGATTTACGGGCTGTTTTGGGGAACGCTGATTTCTTGGCTGGGGGAAGTGGCCGGTTCGGTAGTCATGTTTGTCGTGGTGCGCTACTTATTCAGGCAAATGGTGACTCTCTGGATTGCCCAGAGCCGCTATCTGGTAAAAATAGATGAATATAGCGCGACAAATGGTTTTAAGGCTTTGCTGTTGGCGCGCCTGCTGCCCCTGGCACCGTCCGGCATTATCACGGCCATTGCCGCGGTTAGCCGGCTGGGCTTTGCCGATTTTTTCTGGGCTACTTTTTGGGGCAAACTGCCGCCGGTTGTCGTGAAGGTTATACTGGGGCATGACTTGGCTTTAGCTGAGGATAATATGGTGCGTATTGTGGTGATTGTCGGCGTGATTGTTGTAATATATGGCACACTGTGGTATAAAAAACGGAAGCGGCTGCAGGGAAATGACTGAAGAATGGTAATTTCAACTGCGAGACAGGAGGATGACTATGGCTCAGCATTCGGTATTGATTGTTGATGATGACTTGAAACTGGCTGCTTTGCTGGAAACCTATTTTAAGAAGGAAGGCTTCCTTACTTATCTGGCTCATGACGGCTTGGAATGCCTAAGCGCGGTACGGGAGAAGAATCCGGATATTATCGTGCTGGACCTGATGCTGCCCGGTCTGGACGGTTGGACGGTATGCCGCCAGATTAGAAAAGAACGGGATACTCCGATTATCATGCTGACTGCCCGGGATGAGGAGAGTGACCGCCTGATCGGTCTGGAAATCGGGGCGGATGATTATGTTACCAAGCCGTTCAGTCCCAAGGAGGTTGTGGCACGGGCCAAAGTTATATTCAGGCGGGTTTATCCGAACAAAGAGGCTTCGGAAAAAGTAATAGCAGGAAAACTTACGATTGATTTATTGCGCCATGAGGTGCTTTACGAAGGAATGCCGGTGGAGCTGACTCCAACAGAGTTTAAAATACTGGAGCTATTGGCGGCTAATGCCGGCCAGGTGTTCAACCGGCTGCAGATTGTGGAGCGGACTCAGGGCTATTCTTTTGAAGGGTATGAACGAACGGTGGATGCTCATGTGAAAAACCTGCGCCGCAAGCTCGCCGTGCATTGCCCTGCTTTGCAATATATTCAAACCGTCTATGGCGTGGGCTATAAGTTTGCCGGTGATACGTATGAATCATAACAGCATTATCTATCGCATTACAGGTTTGGTATTCTTGGCAGTCGCGTTAACCGTCTTTTTGTTGATTTATCTGGCTAATTTGCAGATGACGGAGCAATTTAAGGAATATCTGGTAGTTCAGCACCGGGTGACCGATCACCGGATGGGGCCGGACCGGGACCACCAGGGTGCCTATGAGGTGTCGTTTACCATGGGGCCGCTGGAGCAATCTTTCCTGGCCTCGGTTCACAAATCTCTTATTTGGGTGGGACTGGCTATTTTAGCGGCCGGTTCGGTGGCCAGTTACATGCTGGCCCGCAGTATTACCGTACCGTTGCGCAATTTAAGTCAAGCTGCCGAGCAGATTGAGCGGGGAAATTTCAATCAAAGGGTGTGTGTGGAGAGCAAGGATGAAATAGGGCAATTGGCGGCTATTTTTAATCGTATGTCCGAGGCGCTGCAGATGAACTCCAACCTGCGACGGCAATTGCTGGCTAATATCGCTCATGAGTTGCGTACACCGCTGGCCGTTATCCAGGGCCATTTGGAGGGAATGATTGACGGGGTTATCGAGCCTGGCAAAGAACAGTTAACATCTTTGCATGAAGAGGCCATCCGTTTGAATCGGCTCATTACCGATTTACGGGATTTATCGCTGGCGGAAGTTCGCCAATTGGGGCTGGAATTGAAGACAGGGGATGTAAAGCTGCTACTGGCGCGAGTGGTTTTATTACTAAAGCCGTTAGCCGATAAAAAAAGGCTGGACATTGTGCTGGAGCTGCCTGAGCAACTGCCGCCCATCGTAGTCGATCATGACCGGATAAGCCAGGTTTTTTATAACATCCTGGTTAATGCTATCCGTTATTCGCTAAACGAAGGACAAGTGAAGATAACGGCGGAACTAAATGAGGATAAGGAAAAGCACTGGCTGTGCCTTTCCTTTCAGGATCATGGTCCAGGCATCAAACCTGAGGATATCGATTCGATTTTTGATCACTTTTACCGGGGGGAAAAATCCAGAGACCGCAAAAGCGGCGGGTCGGGCCTGGGACTGGCTATTGTCAAGCAACTGGTTGAAATCCATGGCGGGTGGGTTGCCGTCCGGAGCGAGGCGGGAAAGGGCAGTCTGTTTCAGGTGTCTTTGCCGCTGGACAAGACTGGCGGTAATGAGCCGGGGTAGTAGTGCTCCTCCAACTGGATGACCCGCGGAGCGCATTGAAGACACGTCCTAGCAATAAAAATTTATATTTTCTCCATAAGATATTCATATTTCTTTGTTATGATTAAAAAATAACAAGCAGATACTTGTGAATATATATAAGGAGGCAGTCCTATGAATAAAAAAATCGTGATTGTAGTGGCACTGGCGGCATTAGTTGCCCTGTCGTTGTTTGCCATTACCTCGCAGGCTGCGGAAGCCCCCGCTGCCGAGGCTTGTGGCTGGCATGACCGGATGATGCGGCAAGCGGTAGAGCAGGGCATCATAAACTCCGAGCAGGCCGGCAGAATGAATGCGCTTATGCAACAGACGCGACCGCAAATGCATGAACAGATGAAAGAGCCGCACCATGGAGCAACGCCTGAGCACTGCAGTGATGCAACAGTAAACTAACAGCAAAAGTAGGACAGCGTCAGCGGCGAAAGGTGTTGACGCTGTTTCTTTTGCTGCTTGATAAAACGGGAAAGGACTCTGGCGGTCGGTATGGAATATCATTCTGTTAAAGAAGCTTTGGTGGCTTCAGCGGCAGAGAAAAAACTGCAAGGACAGTGCAGAAAGTTGCCGCAAGCAGAGCAGGCTGAACCTTGATGGGAGGATGTTCATGAAAATAAGAGGGGTTATTCGATGTATAGTGATGCTGATAGGATTATTGGGTTTTATGTCGGTGCAGGCACTGGCAGCGACCCAAGACGAGGCGGGAAAGCAGCTTCCGCAAATTGATTATTTGCAGGGTGTGGTCTTAAAGGTACAGCCTTTGTCTCAATTGAAAAAGGTACAGG
This sequence comes from Propionispora hippei DSM 15287, assembly GCF_900141835.1. NCBI lineage: Bacteria > Bacillati > Bacillota > Negativicutes > Selenomonadales > Sporomusaceae > Propionispora > Propionispora hippei. The sequence goes on from NZ_FQZD01000033.1 coordinate 10,697, forward strand.
GGATGAGCGGGGCCGAGCTTGTGGATATCCGCCTGACGGCAGGCGAGGAGACCGGCAAAGAAATTAAAGTCACCAATTATAAAATGGACAGGCCTGGCTTTGACTTGCATCCTGCAGCCGGTGACAAAGTCATTGTTGCCGTTTCGCAGGATGCTGGTGGAAAAACATATCATTTAGCCGATTATGATAGGATGCCTTATGTGTATGTTTTACTGGGAGCTTTTGCGCTTACGCTGATCGCTGTTGGCGGAAAAGTAGGAATCAAATCGCTGTTTGTTGTCTGTTTTGCTATTTTTACCATTCTTCAGGGAATGATACCGCTCATTTTGGGCAGACATTTGAATTTGATTTTGGCGACATGGCTGACCAGTGCGCTGATCGCCATAGTAACTCAGATTACGGTAAGCGGCTGGAACGCAAAAACCTGGGGAGCCATTGCCGGTACAGTCGGCGGGGTGGCTGTGGCCGGCCTGCTGGCTGTTCTTTCGATCCAAACCATGCATTTGACCGGCCTTGATAATGAGGAAGCTATCATGTTAAAGGTGACTTATCTGGCGGATATTGATTTTCAGGAAGTGCTATTTGCCGGCATTGTGATGGGAGCGCTGGGGGCCGTGATGGATGTGGCCATATCCATCGCCTCCGCTCAATATGAAATCAAGAGCTCCTGTCCGCAATACGGTTTTAAAGAGTTGTATAAGGCCGGAATCAATGTGGGGCGGGATGTTATGGGCACCATGTCCAATACGCTGGTGCTGGCTTACCTGGGCAGTTCGTTGCCGCTCTTACTTTTGCTTTCCGCCCAGGAACACGTACCGCTGCTGCGGATTGTCAACCTCAATCTGATTACCACGGAAGTGGCCCGGACGATTACCGGCAGTATTGGCCTTATCTGCTCCATTCCGCTGGCCGCACTGGCTACGGCGTTCTTTTTAAGCAAAAATAGATAACTTATTCATTGGTGTAGGGAAATACATAAGGCTTTTCCGGTGCGGCGACTTTTTCCACCGAGGTTAATTGAATAACCGGTGTGTCTTGATCTTTGTAGCGTCCCATCGCAATCACACCTGTCCCGGATAGCCACGTGCCGTCCGGGTATTTTTTTGCATCGGTGACTTCGCACATGACACCGTAAGGCAGGGCGTCGGCGGCGCAGCAAACCATGACATAGCGGACTAGCGATAACTGGCGGTCTTCCAAACCGGGGCTCCGGAAAACAAAGCCGGTCATGGTAACCTTTTTGCCGATATAGTCCTGGGGGAAATCGTTGATTTCACTCATGACTTCCGTATAGTTGTTACTGTCTGCCACGATGGTTTCCGCTTGCTGCAGCGCTTCCTTCAGTGGGCGAGGCTGGCTGGCAACGGCCGTTGCCAGGACAGATGTCTGGCTGTTTAAGCCTTTACTGGCAACAAGACTGGCATTGAGCATCTGGTCGGGTAACAGGACGGCTAAGAGGAGAATAATGCAAAAAGGCAGGTACTTTCCATAGTGATGATGTGTATGGCATGGTGAGGGAAGCAGCAGATCAAAGAACTGAATGACCAGTAAGGGAAGCAGCAGCCAGTAAGCGTAGCGGACAAGCGGGGAGAACCGCGGATTGATATAGTAGGAAAACTGGTCGGTCATATCCAGCCAGACAAACAGGCTGATCAACCCTGTCAAGAGCAGAAAGCGCACAAGCGCTTCCCAGTGAAATGCTGTGGCAGGACGTTTTCTCGGCTTCATGCAAAGCCCCTCCTTCTTATAAAACATTTAACAAATAGGCCAGGCCGCCGCAGAGTAAAATGACAGTAACCGTGAGCGTGGCTACAAAGCGGGTTTTAAATACATGGAGCAGCATGAGCAGGTTCTTGGCATCAATCATAGGGCCGAAAACCATAAAGGCGATCAGCGAACCGGGCGTAAAACTGCTGCTGAACGAGGCGGCAATAAAAGCGTCGGCCGAGGAACAGACGGAAACGCTGAAGGCAAACAGCAGCATGACGATAACGGAGTACAGTGGGTCCTTCCCCAGTCCTAACAATAGTTGCCGGGGCAGCAGGAGTTGCAGGGCTGCCCCCAGCATGGCTCCCAGCAGCAAATATTTCCCCATGTCAAAGAATTCAGCGCCGGCGTCACGGAAAGTATACATAATTTTTTCAGCAAAAGAGGCATTAGGCTGGACCGGGGAGGCGTGACAGCCGCAGGAACAGGCTGTTTCCTGGGATTCATGGGAAGTTTGCCGCAGCGCTTTGTCGCCAAAAAGAAGATCTACCGTCAGACCGGCACAGCAGGCAATGGCAAAAGCCGCTGCTAGGCGATATAAAAGCATCAGGCTGTTGCCGTTAAAGGCGAACCAGGTCGCTGTGGCAACTACGGGATTGATAATCGGGGCGGCCAGCATAAAGGTAATGGCGAAGCGAAGCGGCACCCCTTTCAAAAGCAGACGGCGCACGATGGGGACCATACCGCAATCGCATACAGGAAACAACATACCCAGGAGGGCGGCCATCAGCAAGGAGAATAAGGTGTTTTTGGGGATGCATTTTTGTATGGTGTTCTCGGACAGGAAGTGATTCATTCCGGCGGAGATCAGCACACTAAGCAAGACAAAGGGAAAAGCCTCGATGACGATGCTTAGCAGGATGATTTTAAAATTAATCAGGTTTTGTAAATCAAAATTTCTCAAACCGTATTGCACGGCAAATGCCAAGTTGTCCAGCATAATCTCCCTCCTAACAGGTAACTTTTATATGACTATTCAGCAGCATAAAAAATATGCATTTCTAATGTGGCCCCAAGAGTATCTTCCTGGTGAAAAAAGGGTCTTTGCAAAGTTTGGTGAATTACACCTATAACAGGCTAATCGGGCAGGGGAAAATGCGGCGCAATTAGCACAAACGGAATAGGCAGGGATGGTGCTTCCATGGATGGATATAAACGAATGATCAAGAGCCTGGTGCTGGCGATGAGTTTGCTGTTGCTGGGTACGGCGCAGGCTACAATGGAGCCGGCGCGGTTTGCGGCAGTTGAACAGGACGGTTCGGTGATTGCACAATTTGATACACAGACACTGGCTTATGAAAAGGATCCTTACCGGGATGAATTGCTGGTCAATGTTTGGCTTAAGACGACGCCGGACAATATGTTAGATTCTTATCAATTGCAGCATTATCTGTTCCGCGTGACAAAACGGGAGATCATGCTGCTTGATCAGGTTGACTATAGTAGAAGCGGCGGTGTCCTGTCGCGAATCACCAAGGATTATAATCCGGCCCTGTGGACGGCGCCGGTGCCGGAAACGGCGGAGGAAAGTTATTATTCGGCTGTGTTGAAATACGCCCAGGCTCATGACAAAGAGCTGCGGGCCGCCGTTAAACCCAAGGCAGATAACAAGAAGCGCAAAGATCAGTTGGCCGGCTTGGGACTGTTCATTGTAGCTACTAATTTGTAAGACAGCGGGCCACGGTCCGGGCGAATATGACTGGCCGGCGGTTAAGACAGTGTGTCGCGAGAGACAATAAAGATAAGCGTGTAACCAATAGTAAAGGGAGTCGTAGATGATGAGCAAATATTGGAGTAAAGCAGTGCAGGGACTGGATCCCTATATTCCCGGTGAACAGCCGAAGGATAAAGTTTATGTAAAATTAAATACTAATGAAAATCCGTATCCGCCTTCGCCGAAGGCGGTTCAGGCTATGCAGGCGGCGGCCGACGACAAGCTTAGATTATATCCTCCACCCGCCTGTGATGAGCTTAGGGATACGATTGGTGCGTATTACGGACTGAAAAAGGAACAGGTATTTGTCGGAAACGGTTCGGATGAGGTATTGGCCTTTAGTTTTATGGCATTCTTTGATCCCGGCTCACCGATCCTGTTTCCCGATATTACTTACAGCTTTTATCCGGTTTACGCGGCACTATTTCACATTGATTACCAACTGGTCACGCTTAATGAGGATTTTTCCATTCCGGTGGAAGGCTTCTGGCAACCTAACGGCGGTATTATTTTCCCTAATCCCAATGCCCCTACCGGGCGTTACTTATCGTTGGCCGCCATTGAAACTATTTTGCGAAAAAACCGGGATCAGGTGGTCATTGTCGACGAAGCCTATATTGATTTTGGCGGTGAGTCGGCCGTAAAGCTTCTCCGAAACTATGACAACCTGCTGATCATTCAGACCCTTTCCAAGTCACGTTCATTAGCCGGACTGCGGGTCGGTTTTGCTCTGGGCAGCGTCGAACTGATTGAGGCGCTGGACAGGGTGAAAAATTCGATCAATTCCTATACCCTGGACCGCATTGCTTTGGCCGGTGCAGTGGAAGCCTTTAAGGACGAAGTCCATTTTGAAGAAACCAGACAAAAAATTATGGCTACCAGGCAGCGGGTGGTGGTCAGTGTGGAAAAACTGGGTTTTGAGGTTGTGCCGTCGACGGCCAATCTGATTTTTATCAGTCATCCGATTGTGCCGGCCGAACGGATTTTCCGGGAACTGCGTGAGCGGGGCGTGCTGGTGCGATATTTTAAGAAGCCTCGGATTGACAATTTTCTGCGGGTCAGTATCGGTTCCGATGAAGAAATGGATTGCTTTTTGACAGCCCTGCGGGATATCGTAAAATAACAGTAACAGGGAGGAAATATTATGAAAAAAATCTGGCTGGCTGGTGGCTGCTTCTGGGGTGTTGAGGCCTATTATCAGCAGTTGAAGGGTGTCATCTCCACGATGGTGGGCTATGGACAGGGAAAGACGGAGGCACCTTCCTATGAGGCGGTTTGCTCCGGTCAGACCGGCCATGCCGAAATTTGCGAAGTGGTTTATGATGAGAATGTGTTGCCATTGGTCAAACTATTGGAGCACTATTTCCGCATCATTGATCCGACCACACTGAACTATCAGGGGCACGATCAGGGGACACAGTACCGGACGGGAGTATATTTTACCGATCCTGCCGATCAGCCGGTCATTGCCGGTTTTCTTTACAGCCAGCAACTGCATTACAACCGGCCTATTGTTGTGGAAGTGGAGGAACTGAGGAATTTCTATCCCGCCGAGGAATACCACCAGGCTTATTTAGATAAAAATCCGCACGGCTACTGCCATGTCAATCTGTCTGTGGCCAGGCCAGAAGAACGGAAATAACCGGCAAGCAGGGAGAGGTGGAAGAAGATGATTCGCAAGGTATTGCTGGAGTTTATCCATGAAAGCGCTCATATGCAACGCTGGAACGACCATATCCGTCCTAAGGGGTTTACCGAACTGGATAAACAGGCGCAAAAGATGGTTATTGCCTATGTGCTGGCCCGCTTTCAGACGGAGGAAAGTACTGGACCGGTTAGCTGGCAGGCGATTATTGAGGGCGGTTTATTTGAGTTTTTGCACCGGATTGTTTTAACCGATATAAAACCGCCGGTATATTACGAACTGATGGCGCGCCATGGCAAGCAGATCAATACCTGGGTGCTGGCTGAGCTAAAACCCCGCGTGGATTGCCTGGGCAGTGATTTTTACCGGAGGATGGAAGACTACTTTACCGAACCGGACTGCTGCCTGCTGGAAAAGAAAATCTTAAAGGCCGCTCACTTCCTGGCAACGCAGTGGGAGTTTCAGATTATACGCAAGCTGAATTCCAACATATACGGGCTGGAAGAAACCGAAGCCCGCATTGCCAATGAGATCGAGGAGCACTATGATCTGATCGGAGTGCAGAAAATAGCTTTGCATAAAAAGGCCAACCATTTTATCGAATTGGTCGGCCAGCTTCGCTTTCAGCAACGCTGGGCCCAGTCGCCACGGGTGCCGGAGACCTCGGTTATGGGACATATGCTGATTGTGGCTTTGCTGTCATATATGGTTTCGGTTATTGAACTGAAGGCTTGCAATCAGCGGGCGGTCAACAACTTCTTCGCCGGGCTGTTCCATGATTTGCCGGAGGTGCTCACACGGGATATTGTCTCACCGGTCAAACGTTCGGTTGCCGGCTTGGATGAGCTCATTAAAGAAATTGAAAACAGCCAGGTGAGGGCCAAGTTGTACCCCTTGATTCCCACAGCCTGGCAAAAAGAACTGGAATACTTTATGCAGGACGAGTTTGCCAGCAAAATTATGCTGCAGGGCCAGATCAAAAAGGTCACATCTGAGGAGATTTCCCGGCAGTATAATGAGGACCGATATGCACCGATAGACGGAGAGATTATCAAGGCCTGCGATCATTTGGCCGCCTATATGGAGGCGAGCTTATCCCGGTCGCATGGCATCATGTCGCGCCATTTGCGTGACGGTCTGGAAACGCTATATGCGGTCTATCAAAACAAGAAGATTGCCGGTGTGGATTTCGGCCAATTATTCGATTACTTCAAATAAAAGAACAGAATTTTTCCGGTCAACCACCGGGTTAATGGGACTGTTAGCCTGGCGGAAGATTTGCAAGGTCAAAAGATGCGTATAAGAGAATGACGCCGGCTGCGTCAGGCAGGACTTGGCACGAGCCAAGTCTTTCTTATTGGTCAAAAACACAAAACCCGGAGGTTAGCCGCACTCTTGCGGGGTTTTGCTGAAGACGCCGGACGAAAAGAAGATCTGTCAGGACAGACAGCGCGAATAAATCAGTGGTTTTTTTATTGACAGTTAGCAAAAATTATATGATAATAAGCACATACCGTCCGGTAGGTCGGTGTGCGAGGAGACGATGCTGTGACAAAGGACAATATCATCCATGTAGCGCTGCGGTTATTTTTACAGCGAGGCTACAAATATGTGTCTTTGGTGGACGTGGCCGCTGAAGCGGGGATTACTAAAGGTGGTATCTATCACTACTTTTCCAGCAAGGAAGACCTGTTGTATACTGCGGTGCATTACTTATTTGATCGTATAGAAGCTAAGTACATTGATGTATTCAGCCGGGACGGCAGCTTGCAACAGGCGCTCTACTCTATGCTGGTCGAGCGGGAGCTTGAGGTGTATGCCCGCAGTTTGTTGGGTATGGAGCAAGGAGATTACCGGGAAAATCACGCTAGCTTTATTTTAGAAGTTATGAATCATTTCCCCAAAATGCAAGAACGGATTGATCGCAGCCATATGACGGTTTGCCAGGCTATTGGAGCAAAGCTGCAGGCCGCGATGGGGCAGGGTGAAATCCGCCCCCAGGCCGATACGCACGCGTTGGCGGTCATGATTCTGGCCATGCTTAACGGACAGATATCCCTGGGCGAAAAGCTGAACAGCCCGGAAATACGCAAGTTGATGACAGAAAATCTGTGGCGTTTGATTTGTGCTTGAAAGAAATAGGCCTCCTGTTAGAGCGAGGTTATTTTTCTGCCGCATACATACCGACTGGTAGGTATGTGTGCGGCAGATCAGGAATTTCCATATAGAATACAAGGAGGCAGGCAAGATGAAAGGGTTTAAGCTCAAATACTGGTTGGTGCCGGTTTTGCTGGTCGTCGGTTTGACGCTGGTTTTCCGCAGCGGCGCGTTTTCCAAGGAAAAGGTACAGCCTCAGGCGGATAGCGGAGTAGCCGTACGGGTAGCGGACGTACAATATACAAAGGTGGTGCCGGGACTCTCTTTAAATGGGTCCATCGAGGGCAGAACTTCAGCGACAATCAGTGCTAAGATTGCGGGACGAATTGAAGAAGTGCTGGTTGAGGAAGGTCAGCCGGTAAAGGCCGGTGATCCATTAGTCCGGCTGGAAAGCGTGGAATTGACCAATTCGGTGCGGACGGCTGAGGATGCAGTGACCAAAGCCCAGGTGAGCTATGATCTGGCTGCAGCCGATTACAACCGCTATCAAACCTTGTATGATAAAGGAGCCGTTTCACAACAGCAATTGGATACGGCAACGGCCAAACTAAAGAGTGCACAGGCTGATTTATCCAGTGCCGTGGCTGGCCGCAACAACGCAACGCAGCAACTGGGTTATGGCGTGATTACAGCACCGGTAGACGGAGTTGTTGCCAATAAAACGGCCACTGTCGGCCAGGTGGTATCGCCTGGTGCGGCTTTAATGATAGTACAGGACATCAGCCAGGTCCAGGCTGTGGTAAATATTGAGCAAAAGGACCTGGGACAGGTCAAAGTGGGGCAGAAGGCGCAAGTGCGGGTGGATGCCTATGGCGACAGGGTGTTTGAGGGAACCGTGGATGGCATGAATCCCGAGGCAGGCTCGGCCAGCCGGATGTTCAGAACTAAAATTAAGCTGGATAATGCCGACGAAGCCTTGAAGGCCGGCATGTTCGCCAAAATTGAGCTGGCTACCGGCGACCCGGTAGCAGTGCTTACCGTGCCGCAGGCTGCAGTCATCCAGAAACAAGGGCTGTATTATGTATTTACCGCGGAAGACGGCAAGGCCGTGCGGCATCAAATCGAAATCGGCAAGGCCGATCAGGACAGTATCCAGATTAAAAGCGGTTTACAGCAGGGAGACAAGGTGGTTGTCAGCGGTGTAAATCAGCTAAAGGATAATGAAGCGGTAAAAGTAACGGAGTAAAGGTAAAGGGAGATAGACAATGAAAATTACTGATATAAGCTTAAAGCGTCCGGTGTTCGCGACAGTAACCATCTTAGCTCTTGTCGTTTTAGGCTTATTCAGCTACATCTCGTTAAATGTAGATGAATATCCTGATGTGGAGATTCCTGTCGTAGCAGTTACCGTCAGCTATCCGGGCGCTTCACCGGAACAAGTTAAATCAAAGGTTACCCAAAAGGTGGAGGAGACGGTCAGTGTTGTACCGGGTGTTGACCATATTACTTCGACTGTAAAGGAAGGCAGTTCGGTAACGGTCATCCAGTTTACTATGGAAACCTCAGCGGCCACGGCAGCACAGGATGTCCGCGATAAAGTGGGACGTTTGCAGGGCGTGCTGCCCGATGATGCCGAAGCGCCGGTGGTTACCCGCTTTGATCCTTCGGAAACCCCGGTTGCATCCATTGCGCTGACCGGTAAAGCCAGCCAGCGTGAGCTGACTATTCTAGCTCAGGATACGGTGGCAGAACGACTGGAAGCCGTAAATGGCGTGGCTGCCGTCAATGTACAGGGCGGTCTGGACCGGGAGATTCAGATTAATCTGGATAGCAACAAGCTGGCGGCCTATGGGCTGACCATTCCAGAGGTGACAAATAGCCTGCGCAATGAGAATATGGAAACTCCCGGCGGGAAGGTTACCGACGGAAACAGGGAAACCAGCCTGCGGACCATGGGCAGCTTAACCTCGCCTCAGGCTATTCTGGACCTGCCAGTGGCCCGGCGGGACGGTGTGCAACTATTTGTTAAAAATATTGCTTCCGTGGCGGATACCACTAAGAGTGTTACTTCCATTACCAAGCTAAACGGCAGCCCGGCTGTCGGCCTAGATATCATGAAGCAGTCGGGCAGCAATACAGTGGAAGTGGTAACTAACGTCAAAAAAGAACTGGAAACGATCAAAAAAGATTTGCCTCCCGGTGTGGAAATTTCTCTGGTGCGGGACAACTCTAAAAATATCAACGATTCCATTCACGATGTGCTGTTTAACCTGATTTTCGGCGGGGTATTGGCTGTCGGGATCGTATTCCTGTTTTTGGGTAACTGGCGAAGCACCATGATTGCCGCTATTGCCATACCAACTTCAATTATTACTTCGTTCCTGGCCATGAAGGCGTTGAACTTCACACTTAATACCATGTCTTTGCTGGCGCTGTCGCTGGCAGTCGGCCTTCTCATTGACGATGCCATTGTTGTCATTGAGAATATCGTGCGCCATTTAGAGATGGGTAAGGATAAGTTTAAGGCTGCTTCCGAAGGTACGGCCGAAATCGGTCTGGCAGTTACGGCAACTACGCTGACTTTAGTGGCCGTATTCCTGCCGGTGGGGATGATGACAGGCATTGTCGGGCAGTTCTTTAAGCAGTTCGGGATTACCGTTGCCGTCAGCGTGCTGGTATCACTGTTTGTTGCCTTTACGTTGACGCCGATGCTGTCGGCAAAATATTTAAACAATAGCCATGGGGAAGCGGCTACCAGCCGTCTGGGACGGTTCTGGGAACACTGGAATGGTAAGTTTGACCGGGCCACTGAGCGCTACGGCACCTTTCTTTCCTATGCGTTGGAACACAGGGGAAAAGTCATGCTGATCGCCGCGGCCCTGTTTATCGGCAGCCTTGTTTTAACTCCCCTTTTGGGCTCGAGTTTTATTCCCGACTCCGATAGCGGCGAGCTTACGGTAAGCGCCGATGTCGACCCGGGAATGACGCCGGAAGCTGTCGGGGTTATTGCCGATCAAATGGCCGATACCATCCGGTCTCTGCCGGAGGTCACAATGACCTATGCCAATTCCGATAACAGTAGCATCAATATTTTGACCAAGCTTACTGATAAAGGGCAGCGCAAACGCAGTGACAATGATATTATTGTCGACCTGCGGCAAAAGCTGGACGGCATGACCGGAGTACAGGTCAGTGTTTCCAAGAAATCCGGCATGTCCAGCGGCAAGCCGGTATCATTGGTCATTCAGGGACCTTCACTGGATAAGTTGTCCGAGCTGGCAGAACAGGTTGAACAGATTGTGGCGTCCACGCCGGGCGCCGTCGATGTTACTTCCAGCTATGAAGCCGGCAAGCCGGACGTACAGATTGTAGTTAACCGTGATCAAGCTTCTGATTTGGGCGTATCTACGTCCAATATTGCCAGTACGCTGCAGACTATGTTTAATGGCACCGTGGTGTCTCAGTTTAAAGAGGACGATGACGCCTATGATATCCGTCTGATTCTGGCACCGGGTGACCGGAAAAGCCTGTCCGACGTAAACAACATTTATCTGGCCGGTTCCAACCGGGACAAGGACGGACAGACAGTAATGGTACCGCTGTCGCAGGTGACGCAAACTGTCTATGCCACAAGTCCTACCCAGATTAAGCGATATGACCGGCAGGATCAGGTTACCATTTCCGCTAACCTCAAAGGGGTAACGTTAGGCGATTTCAATACGGCACTGAACAAGCAGTTAAGTAACGTTGCTTTGCCGGAGGGCTATCAGTTTGTGGCCACCGGGCAGTCGCAGCAGATGAAGGATGCTTTTACCGGCATTGTGATGGCTTTGGCCTTGGCCGTGCTGTTTATCTTCTTTGTTCTGGCCGCTCAGTTTGAAAGCTATATCGATCCCTTTGCGATCATGCTGGCGCTGCCATTAGCCATTATTGGCGCCATCCTTGGCTTACTGGCTGCCGGCAGTACAATCAGCATGATGTCGCTAATCGGGGTAATTATGCTGATGGGTCTGGTGACGAAGAACGCCATTCTGCTGATCGACTTTGCCAAGCAGTCGATGGAAAAAGGGGTGGCACGTAATCAGGCACTGGTTGATGCGGCTACCGTCCGGATGCGTCCGATTATGATGACTACTATGGCCATGATTTTCGGTATGGTGCCGCTGGCCCTAGGCATCGGACCAGGCGCTGAAACCAGGGCGCCTATGGCGCATGCCATTATCGGCGGTCTGATTACCTCCACTATTTTAACGCTGGTGGTGGTGCCTGTGGTGTATACCCTGTTGGACGATGTGAAAAGAGGCCGGGTGGCAGTAAAGTTTTCGTTGCCTTCCCTGGGTTTTCTAAAACACAGAAAACGTGACGCTGAAAACATGCAATAGGAACGCAGTGAAAAATCCCGTCTGCAAGCGGTATAGCCGTTTTGCCGACGGGATTTTTATTTTTATACAAAAGTGGCATGTGTTTTTTGCCGGTCCAGTAGAATATAGAGTAGCAACTGTAAAGGTGTAAAACAGGAGGAGCAGGAAATGGTTATCCAATATGTACGGATTCGCTGGCTGTCTTTATTCTTGTGTGCAGGCATTGCTTTACTGGTTTTGGCGGAATTTCTGCCGACTCGCGTTGCTATCGTCGGGCAGGTGGATACGGTAAAAAAGATCGTCGCCCTTACCTTTGACGATGGGCCCGACCCAGTCACCACGCAGGCCTTGCTGGAGGTACTGGCGAAAAAGCAGGTAAAAGCCACTTTTTTTTTGTTAGGTTCCCAGGTGGAAGCCTATCCTGAACTGGCTGCTAACATAACCCGCCAGGGGCATGAAGTCGGCAGCCATAATTACAGTCATGTTTTTTTAAACCGGGTGAGCCTGGCGGAATTCCTGGAACAGGTAGGACGGGCGGAAGCGGCCATCAGTAAGGTGGCGCCAAAACCTGTTTTATTTCGTCCTCCCGGCGGCGGTTATAACGATAAGCTGGTAGAGGAACTGCAAAAGCGGGGATATACTACCGTTCTATGGTCGGTAGACCCACGGGACTGGGAAGGTAAAACAGCGGAAGCCACCACCAGATTTGTTTTAAAGCAGACGAAACCAGGCAGTATTATTCTGCTGCACGAAGGGAGTTGCGCACGGGCAACTCCGGAGGCCGTCAGCCGCATTATTGAGCAACTGGCCGGTCAGGGTTATTCCTTCGTTACCGTAAGCGAACTGCTCAATCTGAAAAAACAGATTGAATAGGGGTTAGCAAAAGGGACGGCAAATTGCCGTCCCTCTTTTGCTGTCCTATTATTTTGTCTTGAACGTATGACAGTTGGTTTCTGCGACATAGCTGGCTTTTTCCGCGCCGCCTTCCACATTTACTTCAATAGCCGAAGCGGTACATTCGTGGCCTTGTCCCCAGTAGTGACAGTTTTTTACATTGCATTTTACATCACGTGCCATTTACGATCACCTCCCGAGCATTATTATTACCCGATTTGTAGCGAATATAAGATGTTTTGCCGGAGCAATTTTTTGTAAGGCAGGCCGGAGGCAGCACATGGAGAAAAATAAATTTTAGTAAAAAAACTGATGAAAACGAAAATATTTTACTAAAATACTTTATGGGATATTGACTTTTCCGGATAGGATTATTACTCTTAGAGTATAAGAAATCTGCGACTTATCATCAGCAGGAAACTATTGAAAAAACGGGTAAAATAGCGGCGGTCATTTACGTAGTGAGGCACTAGCCGGTGTGTTTACCGGGTAGGCAGCATGATCATACAGATTGCAAAAGGAAGAGGAGGAATAAGGATGCAAAAACTGGCAGAATGTAAACGGGTGTTTCAGGAAAAGTTTCCCGGCGGTGGGGAACGGGTGTTTTTTGCGCCGGGACGGATTAACCTCATTGGGGAGCATACCGATTACAATGGTGGCCATGTATTTCCCTGTGCGCTGACGTTTGGCACCTATGCGCTGGCCCGTAAACGGAATGATGAGCTGGTGCGGATGTATTCAATGAATTTTCCTGATAAAGGAGTTATTGAATTTAGCCTGAACGACTTGTCTTACCAACCAGCCCATAACTGGGGAAACTATCCGAAAGGGATGCTCCGCTTTTGCCGGGAGGAAGGCTATGGCATTACCACCGGTATGGATATTGTTTTTTACGGTGAAATTCCTAACGGAGCCGGCCTTTCTTCTTCCGCTTCCATCGAAATGCTCACCGGTGTTGTGCTGGAGGGTTTATTCCAGCTTGCTATTGACCGGATTGCCATGGTGAAGCTGGGCAAGAAGGTAGAAAATGAATTTATTGGTGTGAACAGCGGGATCATGGATCAGTTTGCCATTGGAATGGGTAAAGCCGGCTGCGGTATTTTGCTTGACTGCGATACCCTGGACTATTCCTACGCGCCGCTTAGCCTGACCGAGCATGTGATCATGATTATGAATACCAACAAGCGGCGGGAACTGGCCGACTCCAAGTACAATGAGCGCCGCAGTGAATGCGAGGCCGCTTTGGCCAGGCTGCAGACGGTGATGCCGGTGAAGTCGTTGGGTGAGCTGTCGGAGAGCGAGTTTGAAAAGCATAAGCAGCTCATTGGCAATGACATCTGGATCAAACGGGCTAATCACGCCGTATATGAGAACGCCCGTACCGTCCGGGCGCTGGAAGAACTGCAAAAGGGCAATCTGACGGAGTTTGGCCGATTGGTCAATCAGTCGCACATATCGCTGCGCGATGATTATGAGGTAACGGGCAAGGAACTGGATACGCTGGTCGAGGCGGCCTGGCGGCAGCCTGGCGTGTTAGGTGCCCGGATGACCGGCGCCGGGTTTGGCGGCTGTGCCATTGCCCTGGTGGAAAAGAACCGGAGCGAAGCTTTTGTCAGCGCCGTAGGCAAGGAATATAGCGAGCGTATCGGCTATGAAGCCACTTTTTATATGGCCAATATTGGCGACGGAGCAAGGGAAATTACGGAGGAGGATAAACAATGAACGTATTAGTGCTGGGCGGAGCCGGTTATATCGGCTCCCATGCCGTTTACCAGCTCATCGAACTGGGACATACCGTAGTAGTGGTGGATAACCTGCAGACCGGTCATCGGGGAGCCATCCATCAAGAGGCGATTTTTCATCAAGGCGATATACGGAACAGGCACTTTTTGCGAGAGGTATTTGCCAGAGAGAAGATTGATGCGGTGCTTCATTTTGCCGCCAATTCGATTGTCGGCGAATCGATGGAGAAGCCGCTGGCCTATTTTGACAATAACGTCTATGGCACACAAGTGCTGCTGGAAGTGATGAATGAATACCAGGTGAAGCATATCGTGTTTTCTTCCACTGCCGCTACCTACGGAGAACCGCAGGCTGTCCCCATCACCGAGGATATGCCACCATTGCCAACCAATGCTTACGGTGAGACCAAACTGGCGATGGAAAAAATGATGAAGTGGTGTGATGTCGCATATGGCATCAAGTTTGTGTCGCTTCGCTATTTCAATGTAGCCGGAGCGCGGCAGGACGCCAAAATTGGCGAAGACCATGCCACAGAGACCCATCTGATTCCTCTGGTTCTGCAGGTGGCGTTAGGCAAGCGTGACTATATCACGATTTTTGGCGACGATTATGATACGGCCGATGGAACCTGCATTCGCGATTATATTCACGTGGAAGATTTGATAGAGGCCCATGTGTTAGCCATGAATTACCTGAAAAACCAGGGAGAAAGTACTATTATCAATTTAGGCAGTAGCAAGGGATTTTCGGTTAAAGAGATTATTGACACCGCCCGAAAGGTAACCGGCCACACCATTCCGGCTAAGATTGGCAGCCGCCGGGCCGGCGATCCCAGTAAATTAATCGCTTCTTCATCTAAGGCGAAACAACTGCTTGGCTGGAAGCCGCAGCGCACCAGTATTGACCGGATTGTGGCCGACGCCTGGAACTGGCATAAGCAGCATCCGGCCGGATTCAATGAATAAGCACGTAGTGTGGAGGTAATATCATGAATATCTATCAGGCTGTAAACGAGCTGGTAGCCCGTGCGGTGGCCGTGCAGCTCATCACCCGGGAGGATACTGTCTATGCCCGCAACCGAATTCTTCATCTGTTAAAAATTGATGATTTTCAGGAAACGGAGGGTACTGACAGCGAAGGGAGCATTCCGGAACTGCTGGATTTTCTTGTCGGTTATGCCTGTGACCATAAATTAATCGAGGATGTTTTTGACCAGCGGGATATTTTGTCCAGTCAGATTATGGATTGTTTTATTACCCTGCCCTCCGTCATTAATGAGCGGTTTTATGCTAAGTTTTCCCGCAACCCCCAGGAAGCTACCGATTACTTTTATGCACTCAGCCAATATAGCAATTATATTCAGACCAGGCAGATTGCCCGGAATATCAATTATAAAGCGGCGACCGAATATGGGGAATTGGATATTACCATTAATTTGTCCAAGCCGGAAAAGAACCCCAAGGATATTGCCAGGGAAAAACTGATGAAGAGTTCGAACTATCCACGCTGCCTGTTATGTGTGGAAAATGAGGGCTACGCAGGACGGGCCGGTCACCCGGCCAGGGCCAATCACCGTCTGATCAGATTACGGCTTGGCGGTGAGCCCTGGTATTTCCAGTATTCTCCCTATGTATATTACAATGAACATTGTATCGTTCTGGCCGGCGAACACCGGGATATGAAAATTGACCGGCAGACCATGGAGCGGTTATTGTTGTTTGTTGACTTCATGCCGCACTATTTTGTCGGCTCTAACGCCGATCTGCCGATTGTGGGCGGCTCCATTCTGTCCCATGACCATTATCAGGGCGGCCGTTATGAATTTGCCATGGCTAAAGCGGCGGACGAATACCGGTTTATGCTGAGGGACTTTCCCCTGCTGGAAAGCGCTATTGTAAAATGGCCCATGTCGGTTATCCGTCTGCGTGGCGAGCACATGGCGGATATAGTGAGCGCTGCCGATCATATTCTGGCGAAATGGCGCGCTTACAGTGATGAGGCTGCTCATATTCGGGCCTATACCCAGGATACTCCCCACAATACTATCACTCCGATTGCCAGAAAAAGAGGGAAAATGTGGGAACTTGACCTGGTGCTACGGAATAACCGGACGACCGAAGAGCATCCAATGGGAATTTTTCATCCCCATGAGGATGTGCAGCACATAAAGAAAGAAAACATCGGCTTAATTGAAGTTATGGGGTTGGCTGTACTGCCGGCCCGGCTGGAGTGGGAACTGAAAGAAGTGGAACATTTTTTGCTGGGGCGGGAGCATCGGGTGGCGGATTACCATCTTGCCTGGGCTGAAGAACTGGCGCAGCGGTATAAGGGGACAGTGACTCCGGACAATGCCGAAGCCATTGTTCGCCGGGAAGTGGCGGCTAAATTCTTGCGTGTTTTGGAGGATGCCGGGGTATTCAAACGGAATGAGGCAGGAATGGCGGCGTTCAAGCAATTTATTGCCACCTTGGGAACGGAGGGATGCTGATTATGCAGATCAAGAGAGAGGACTACGGTTTAGTGGACGGCCAAACGGTATATCGCTACCTCCTGAGCAATCGAAACGGAATGAAAATGACCTGCCTGAACTATGGCTGTGCCATTACCAGCCTCTTCACACCAGACCGGCAGGGAAACTATGAAAACGTTATTCTCGGTTTTGCCGATTTGGCCGGATATCAGGAGAATGTTCCCTGCTCTGGTGTCGTGGTCGGCCGGGTGGCCGGGCGGATCAGGGAAGCTGCTTTTGAATTGGCAGGAACGACTTATCAGGTGACGGCAAATAGCGGTCCTCATCATCTGCATGGCGGTCATCCCGGCTTCAGTCATGTTGTGTGGCAAAGTGAGCCGTTCCTGCAGCAAGACCGCTGCGGCGTTCGTTTTGCCTATACCAGTCCCGATGGAGAAGCGGGATATCCGGGGACACTTGCCGCTCAGGTGACCTATACCCTGATCGACACCGATGAATTGATCATTGAGTACCAGGCGCAGTCCGATAAAGATACGCTGTTTGTTCCCACCAATCATATGTATTTTAATTTAAGCGGCGGCCTGAAACGGGATATTTTGCAGCATACGCTGCGGTTAAATAGCAGCCGTTTCACCGAATTGGACGCTGATTCGCTGCCGACCGGCCGCCTGCTGGAGGTAACAGGCACCGTATTTGATTTTCGTCAGGGACGTGTATTGGCCGACGGAACTGTGGCGGACCATCCACAAAGCCGGTTGGTGAAGAATGGCTATGACCATGCTTTTGCTTTAGACGGCGGGACTGCGGCTCAAATGGAACTCTATGATGCCGCCAGCGGGCGAATTCTGCAGGTACGCACCGACGCCCCCTGTGTGGTAGTGTATACCGGCAATCAACTGTCTGATACGCTTGTCTTTACGGAAGGCCATTCACGGCGTTACCTGGGAGTTTGTCTGGAAACACAGGGATTTCCCGACGCCATTCATCACCCGCAGTTTCCTTCCGTTGTGCTGCCGGCCGGACAGTTATTCCGGTCGACGACTACCTATGCCTTCCGCCTTAGCCGGTAATCGCGCCGGGCGTATTAATTTGCCGGAAAGAGAGAAAGTCAGCCGGAACAGCGACTGACAGGGAAAGAAAGGAGATACGATGGCAACCATTAAAGATATAGCGGACAAAGCAGGTGTATCCATTGCCACTGTATCCCGGGTATTGAATTATGATATGACCTTGTCGGTCAGTGACGAGACTAAAAAACGGGTATTTGAGGCAGCGGAGGAGCTTTCCTATGAAAAGCGGACGCCCCGGAAGTCCGGCGTTACTAAAATAGCCTTAATTCATTGGTATACCGAGGAAGAGGAATTAGACGATGTCTACTATATGTCGATTCGTCTGGGCATTGAGCGGCGGTGCAAGCAGCAGAACGTGACGATAGTCCGACCGTTGCAGGACCCGGCCGATTTGGCCAGGGAGAATGTTCAGGGGATCATCGCGGTAGGAAAGTTCAGTCAAAGTGAAATTGCCGTTCTGCAAGACATTACCGCCCATTTGGTTTTTGTGGATTTTCTGCCTGCCGGGGACCGGTTCGATGCCGTAGGCATTGATTTTGATTTGGCAACCCGCAAGGCTTTGGATTATTTTTTAGCTAAAGGCCATCAAAGGATCGGCTATATCGGCGGCCGGGAGCTTTTTAAAGACCGGACGGCGGAAATTGAAGATCCTCGCGAGGCGGCCTATAAGGCGTATTTGAAAGGCAAGAAAATGTATGACGATTCCTATGTCTATGGCGGCCGGTTTTCAGTTAATGATGGCTACAGTTTGATGAAAAGGGCGATCGAGGAGCATGGAGATAATTTGCCGACAGCCTTTTTTATCGGCAATGATTCGATGGCTATCGGCTGCCTGAAAGCACTGGGCGAAGGCAAGATCGCCGTGCCGGAACGGGTTTCCGTTATCGGCGTCAACGATATCAGTATTGCCAAATATCTTTCTCCTTCGCTAAGCACGGTTCGGATCGACACTGAGCTGATGGGGGAGACGGCGGTTGATTTGCTGCTGGAACAGTTAAGCGGCAGGCAGGTGGCTAAGAAAGTCACTTTAGGCACCGAACTGCTGATCCGGCAGAGCAGCTTGTGATAAACAAATAAAACTGGCTTGCGGGCAGGAATGCCGCAAGCCAGTTTTATTTGTTTATCACTCCAGCACCGGAAAGGAAATGAAAAAGGTGGTGCCGTCAGGCGTGCTGTGAATATCAATCGAGGCACGGTGCTTTTCGGCAATGTGATAGCAAACCGACAAGCCTAATCCGGTTCCCTCTTCTTTGGTAGTAAGGAAGGGGGTGCCCAGATTATCCAGCACATACGGATCGATACCGGTTCCCTGGTCTTGAATGGATAGCAGGGCCCTTGCGTCAACGGTATATGTCCGGATGGTCAGGCTGCCTTTGACCGCCATAGCCTCCAGGCCGTTTTTTACCAGGTTTAAGAGCAATTGGCGTATTTCTTTTTCGTTGCAAAGAATGTCGGGTACCGGCTCGGTGATAATTTCTAAATCGTGCCCCGACTGCAATGCGTCGGTTTGCAGCAAGGGCTGCAAACTATGAAGTATTTGATTCAGATTGCCGCGCTGCAGCGTGAATGTCGGAGCCTTGGCCAACGATAAGTATTCCGTAATAATCTGATTGGCCCGGTCCAGTTCAGAAATCATAGTGGCAAGCTGATCATGATACTGGCGGAAATAATCCTTGCCGTGAAACATTTGCAGATAACCCCGGACGGTAGTCAGGGGATTGCGTACTTCGTGACCGATACTGGCGGCCATTTTACCAATAATATTGAGGATGTCCAGCCGGGCGACCTGAAACTTCAGCTCTTTGATTTCCGTTATATCGGTAAACGTTGTTAGAGCGCATTTGTGAAGGCCTAAGGTAATGATTTCGGCTGAAATTAAGACGGTAAACGTCCTGGCTTCTTTTGTGGTAATTTGCAGTTGATAGTTATGGATCTTTTTGCCTGCTTCCAGGCTTGTTTGCAGATAGACGGCTTTTTTTTTGTCATACCGCAGGCCGATGTCGTGAGGCTGTTTGCCGATAATTTCGCCGTAAGGCAGATTGACTGTTTTTATAAAACTTTCATTTACGTCAATAAAATTCCGGTTGGTTAAGGAGATAATCGCCATCATACTGGGGTTTTTGCGAAAGGCCTTGCAGAATCTTTCCTCCAACTGTTTTTCCTTCGTTGTCTCATGGATAATAATTAGCAGGCTTGTTACCGTCTGATTATCCCCGTATTCCGGGCAAATTTTAAAATGAAAATAGCGGATAATTCCGCGGCTGTCACGGTAACGACCTTCCAAAGTGGTTGCTTTACCGGTATGAAAGATATCCAGCAACTGGTCCCGGCCGGACTCGTAATTTTCAAAATGAGAATGAAGTTCTGACCAGGTTTTTCCTAAAAGCTCGTCTACCGGTGTCTGGGCAAGGGGACGATTCAAATAAATCAGACGGAGTTCACGGTTCAAACGGGCAACGACATAAGGACAGCTCTCAACCAGTGTCTGATAGTTTTGTCTGCAATGTTGCAGTTGATCTTCCAACTGTTTTTGCTCAGCTATTTTGCGGAGCCGAATCATAACCGGAGCGGGAGTGCCGGCGTCAGGCAGGGACTCACAATGTATTTCACAGGGAATGAGGGCACCGTTCTTGTGGCTGAGAAGGCATTCTCCCTGAAAGGACCCGTCCTGATCCCGTTGAGTAAGAACGGCAAGCAAGGAAGCATGAAAGTCGGCAGCCGGTGAACCGGCTGCTAGCCAGGATAATTCCTCCTGGGTGTAACCGAGTAAAGCGTAAATGGCCGGATTTGCATCCATAAGTTGTCCGGTGGGAGACATTAGCAGAACGCCGTCCGGATAACGGTCAAATAACAATTTATAAAGCGGAATAGGAGTGAATTGGCTCTCTGGCTTCATGCTGTATTGTCACCTCTTGTCAGAATCAAAAGCAATTATGGTAACCACTTCGTGGTCCTTTTTCAGATATCCTTTGTTACTCAGGAAAATGCTGCTGCCTGAGGCTATAAAAAAATTACTTTACTCAGCAAGATTAATTTTACAAAAATGGAATTTTTTAATGTATAAGTTAAAATTAAACAAGGAAAAAAATGTATTTTGACGAAATTCTATTGGTAAAGCTTGGGCAAGGTAGAATACTGTCGTATTATAAGGTTTTGTGAAAAATCGACAGAAGAAAACTGCTCATATGACAAAAAAGTGATATGTGAGATGAGGAGGGTTGGAGGTATGGGCAAATTTTCTCAGGAAGTAATTGACGAAATACAGTGTATTTGTGATCAAATAAATTCCGAGGATATTCCCACAGGGGAGAAACAACAATTATACCAACGGCTGGAGTTGATTTATGAGCAATATTTTGATGAAATAAAGAGAAATATGGCTGCCGCTTTAAAAAAACAGCTTTGATCCCAGGACACCGCATAATAATAGCAGTGGTGTTAGGCAATAGTTAAAATTCAGTTACGCAGAAAAAGAAAACATACTGTTTAGTAAAGTACGGCCGGTTGAGGTTTTGAAATACTTATGGTAAATACTTTCGATTTGTGGCTTGGTCAGGCGATCTTCCTCAATATTTACCAGGAAGTCCGCTTCAATCAATATCTGGAAATCCTGGCCGTCAATCGCGGAATAGGTATGATGATGGCCGATTAAATAAGCAATTCTTTTCCAAACGGGCTGAGGCAGCTTGAGGTCAGCCAACAGCTCGCCGGCTACGGCAGGGCCTTCTTTTTCCTGATATGGCCCGGCGCTGGAGTTATATTTGGCCTCGCTGACTTTGATGCCGATATCGTGCATTATCGCCGACAGCTCTACAATCTCCAGGGAAGGAGCAGGCAGCCCTTCGTTTTCGGCAATGCACTTGGCAAAGCCGTAAACCTTTAAAGCGTGATTGATTCGCCTGGTATCTCCGTCAAAATAGGTAATCATTTTTTGGATAGCGATGCCTGTGTACTGCGCCATATAACATCTTCCTCCTGTCTATTGAGTTGGGGCTAATGCATATTCTTTCTTTATTATGACATAGATAACAGGATTTGTCATAATTCTGGCGAATATTGTCCGTTAGAGTAATTTTTTGTTGGTTTCATTTTCCGGTCTGACAACGGTTGACAGCGATACAGATTACTTTTATCGGCTAGCAACCTTTCTTTATGCGGAGTTTTATAAAACCGCCGGAGAAGAACAGGCAGCAGAGCAGTCGGAAAATATACCGTCAATTATTTAGTACAACATAAAACTAGGAGGAGTCAGCATGTTCGGTAAAAGCAAATCGTTTGCACAGCCGTCGGCAGGAGTGATTCAGGTAGCTGTAAAGGTAGAAAAAGCTTTTTTAGGGCTGAATCAGGAAACAATCGGATATTTGCAATGTTTACAGCCCATTGTGGACAAGCATGGTGATGTGATTACCACCAATTTTTATGCCCGTTTAACCCAGGTGCCGGAAGTGGAACAGTTTATCAGGCAGCATTCCAGCGTGGCTCAGTTAAAGAAAACTTTCCGTGAGTTTTTAAATGTTCTTTGCCGGACTACTTTGGATGAAGCAGTCCTGGCGCATGTGGAGCAGGTCGGCCATATTCACAACCGGATTAAATTGCCGGCCAAATGGTTTGTCCTGGCCATGGGCGCCCTGAAGCTGGAGTTGTTTCCGTATATTTTCCAGGAATACGGTTCAGATTTGGCCTATGTGCAAAAGGTGATTGCGGCAACCGAACAAATGATTCAGCTGGTAGAAGCGCATACCAATCAGGCCTTCATTGACGCTTTGCTCAAAGAAGTAGATCGTAAGGATGCGCTGGAACTGGTCATGCGGGAGCAAGCGGCTCTGGTGGCGCAGGTCCAGGAATCCAGTCAGACCCTAGCGGCAACCGCCCAGGAAACTTCAGCCTCGGCTTCCCAGATGGCCCATGCCGCCGAAAGTATCAAGGATGCTTCCACTGCAGCCAAGCAAGAGGCCGAAGTGGCTAAAGGCACAGCCGCTGAGGGCGAAGAGGCGACGACGCAGATGCTCCGCCAGGTGGCAGCTATGATTAGGACCAACCAGGAAACACAGGTGCGGGTTAATTCCTTGGAAACAACGTCCGATTCGGTAGCCCGGATCGTGGAAACCATTACCGGTATTGCCAGCCAGACTAACTTGCTGGCGCTAAACGCTGCCATTGAAGCGGCACGGGCCGGGGAGGCCGGCCGGGGCTTTGCCGTTGTGGCCGACGAGGTTCGTAAGCTGGCGGAGCAAAGCCGGACTGCCGCCAATGAGATTGTTGAGCTGATCAAGGATAATACCGCCTCAACCAAAGAGGTTGTCGGTGGTATGAATGAGCAGGCGGCCGTACTTGACACGGTTAGTAAGGCAGTAGAGGAGACTTCTTCCCGTATGTCCATGATCATGGCTGCTATCGAAAGTAATTTTGAGCATATGGATCATATCTCTGAATCCGTGACCAGTCTGGCCGTCACTTCACAGGAAATTGAACGGGCATCCAATGAAGTGGCCCGTTCGGCAACCGAGCTGACTGCCATGGTAGAAAACAATCAGTCCTGATAAGTAGTGAGACGGTGGTAGAAAAGCGCTTCGAATAAGGAAACGGATTGCATAGGTTTTTTCGGTAAGCGGTCTGAGCTCACTTTGTCAAAGCGAGAACAGCCCGGACCGGTTATTGTCTGAAAGACTTGGCATACATGCCGGGTCTTTTGTTGTTAAGTGGAACAATTTCCTGCGCAGGGGATGACTGTTAATTTGCCGGACAATTTCTTAACCGGAAAAAGGAATATGTCGATTATGTGAAGAACCTAACAAGTGAATTGACTAAGTGCAATATCAAGACAATGGCAAGTGCTCCGCCATCTGTGAAAGTGCAAATTGATTTTGTGGAGATTTTTTCATAAGACAAGGTGCGGTGCGCCTGTCGGAATGGGCAGGTCAACAAAACCGAAGCCCTGCGGAAAAAGATCTGTAAAGTTATTGTAATCTTAGAGTTGGTGGTCCACGCGCATGGCTAAGGAGGTTACCCTATGGGAGAACAGAAAGAGAAGACTCAAGGACTGAATGCGGCCGAACAGGCCAAACTGGAGAAAGACGGACTTGATGTGGTGCAGGATATCGCCCGTTTTGCCGAACAAGGTGTGACTGCCCTGACACCCGGTGATATAGAACGCCTGAAATGGGTCGGCCTTTATTTGCAGCGTCCCAAAGAAGACGGTAATTTTATGCTGCGGATTAAACTGCCGGGCGGTTTGCTGACGGCTGCACAGGCCAGGGTCATCGCGGAGCTTTCCCGGGATTACGGCAAAAACAGTCTGGATATAACGACCAGACATTCGCTGCAATTTCACTGGATCCGGCTGGAAAGGCTGCCGGATATTTTTGAGAGACTGACTCAGGCAGGCTTGACCACACTGCAGGCGGCCGGCGACTGTCCCCGCGGTATTGTCGTCAATCCTTTGGCCGGTATTGACGCTGAGGAATGTCTGGATGCGGCTCCCTGGGGAGAGGCCTTGTACCAATTTTTCCAAAACAACCGGGATTTTTCCAATTTGCCGCGCAAATTTAAAATTGCCATTACCGGTGCGCCCCACAACTCCATTCAGGCCGAACTGAATGATATTTCTTTCGTGCCTGCCGAAAAGCGGGAAACTGGAAAAATTCTGTATGGTTTTCATGTATTGGTGGGGGGCGGCTTGTCCAGCCAGCCACAGTTGGCAACCGAACTGGATTTGTTTGTCCTGCCGGAGCAGGTGGTCGCCGTGGCGGCGGCTGTTGCCGCTATCTTCCGTGATCATGGTTACCGGGAAAAGCGAAATCATGCCAGGCTGAAATTCTTGCTCAATGACTGGGGCGTGGAAAAATTTACCCAAGAGCTGCTGAGCCGTACCGGTTCGCTGCTGTCGGGCGGCAAGAGAATTGCCGAAACCTGGAATGGGGGTAAGTTTTTTGGCATCCATCCCCAGAAACAGGCAGGTTTTTACTATCTGGGCCTGGCCATTCCCTGCGGCCGTTTAACAGCGGATAAACTGCAGGAGCTGGCCGGTCTGGCGGAGCGCTACGGCGATGGAACTCTGCGGACAACCAATTCGCAGGATATCCTCATTCCAGGAATAGCAGAAACGGTTTTGCCGTCGCTCAAGCAGGAACCCTTGGTGAAAGACCAGCATAAACTGCAGGGAACGATGACGGTGCAGGCGATTACCTGCACCGGTAAGGAATTTTGTCCTTTTGCCATTATTGAGACCAAAGCTTTTGCTGCCGGCTTACTGGCACAGCTGGATGAAGCGTTTCCGGAAAAACTGCCGCTGCGCATTCATGTAAGCGGCTGTGTCCATGCCTGCGCCCAGCCGCAGATTGCCGATATCGGGCTGCAGGGTACGATGGTCATGAGTGATGGGGTAGCCAAAGAGGCGGCGGAAGTCTGGCTCGGCGGAACTTTAGATCAGCAGGGGGAGCTGGGAAGGAAAATAGCGGGCAAGGTTCCTGTGGATCAAGCGGCTGCTACGCTGACTCACCTGCTTTCCCTGTACCGGGATGAGCGGTTGCCGGAAGAACCGTTTGGACAGTTTGTAAAGCGGACCGGATTGTTGGATAAAGCGGTAAATGAATGGAGTAAGTAAGGCCGACACGAATAATTAAGAAAACACACAGACATGGCGACAGCCCATCCCTGTGTGTTTTTAACTTAGATTCTCGATAGTTATTTGCAGTATTTTAAGAAGGGATTTTATGGAGAAGAATAAAAAAGTTAGTAAAGTATATACCTATCTGGCCAATTGGCACGATTTCCGGCTTAAATTGTTTGTTGAAGGAATACTGATCGGTCTGATTGGCGGTCTGATTATTGTGGCTTTTCGTTTTGCGCTGGAACGGGCGGAAGTGCTGCGGCGGCTGATCTATCACGAGTTTCAGGCGGGCCGGGGTGAATTCGTTTTTCTCTGGTTTATTGGATTGATCGGCACTGCCTTTATTTTGAATTGGCTTGTTAAAATCGAACCCATGGCCGGGGGGAGTGGCATTCCGCAAGTAAAAGGAGCCATTTTAGGGACTATGAAAATGAAATGGCTCCGTATTTTGCTGACTAAATTTTTAGGCGGCATACTGGCCATCGGTGCCGGATTGTCTTTGGGGCGGGAAGGCCCCTCGGTGCAACTGGGGGCTGTTGTGGGGCAAGGACTCAGCCGGCTTTTAGGCCGGACCAGAATGGAAGAGAAATACCTGTTGACCAGCGGTGCCAGCGCCGGTCTGGCGGCAGCCTTTAACGCACCGTTATCGGGTGTGGTATTTGCGCTGGAGGAATTGCATAAGAATTTTTCGCCGGCCGTATTAATGTCGGCTCTTGCCGCGGCGGTGACCGCTGATGTGGTTACGCAGTGCTTCTTCGGCTATGGTCCAATATTTCAGTTTTCCACGTTGTACAGCCTGCCTGTACGATATTACGGTATTGTGCTGATAACCGGGATTGTTGTAGGTTTGCTGGGAAACTTATTTAACCGCGGCTTACTAAAAACCCTGAATCTCTATGAAAACCAAACCAGATTGTCCGGT
The DNA here is from genome assembly GCF_900141835.1 of Propionispora hippei DSM 15287. Lineage (NCBI taxonomy): Bacteria > Bacillati > Bacillota > Negativicutes > Selenomonadales > Sporomusaceae > Propionispora > Propionispora hippei. Next base: position 36,989 of record NZ_FQZD01000033.1, read on the forward strand.
GCGGCAAAGGCTGCTTTGCCATTAATAACGGCCGGAATACTTGGCTTTTTTATGCCTGACATTCTCGGCGGAGGCAATGATCTGGTTAATCAACTGGCAAGCAAACCTTTAGGGTTCTCGTTGCTATTATTGCTTTTTTTCGGCAAATTCTTTTTTACCATGTTAAGCTATGGATCAGGAGTACCAGGGGGCATATTTTTGCCCATGCTTGTATTAGGGGCGTTGGCCGGTAGCTTTGTCAGTCAGACTATGCTTTATCTGGGGCAATTGGAGCCGCAATATACGATGAATATTGTCGTCCTGGCAATGGCGGCCTATTTTTCGGCTGTCGTCAAGGCACCGGTTACCGGCAGTGTGCTGATCATGGAAATGACCGGCTCGTTTAGCCATCTGCTACCGCTCACTCTTGTTTCGATGATTGCCTATCTGGTGGCCGACCTGGGAAAATCCAAGCCGGTTTATGAAGCTTTGCTGGAGCGGGCTTTGCGAAAGCAGGGCAAGGAGGTTGCAGACTTGAACGGGACAAACCGCCAAATTATTGAATTGGTGGTTTGCATGGGATCTGTGCTGGATAAGAAACAAATCAAACAAATTTCCTGGCCGGAGCATTCCCTGCTGGTTAGCATTAAACGGGGAGATATGGAACTGATTCCCCGGGGAGATACCCGGCTGGCCGTTGGCGACTATATTTATGTTTTGACCGAGACGGCCCAGAGGGAGTATTTGGAAGAATTGGCCTCAGAAAAAACAGAAGTTTAATTGAAGGATTTAAAAAAGCGTTTGTTTTCGACGAATAGAGCCCCTAAAGGGGCTCTGTTTTATTTTTTATAAAAAAGCGGCATATTTGGTTAACGGGAAAAATATACTGTAAGGGGTTTACAAACCTACTAACAACTTTTATAATTAAATAAAGTTGTTAGTAAACGCCTGAGAGGAGGAGTTGGATGATATGTTTTGAGCATGTTTCCAAAGACTATGGGACCGGGCAAAGGGTATTACAGGACATCGATCTGCAGATTGAGCAGGGCGAGCTGGTTGTTTTGATCGGTCCCAGCGGCTGTGGCAAAACGACTACCATGAAAATGATTAACCGTCTGGTAACGCCAAGTAGTGGCCATGTGTATATCAATGGACAGGATATCGGCGAAAAAAATCCTGTAGAATTGCGACGCAACATTGGTTATGTCATCCAGAATATCGGGCTTTTGCCGCATATGACCATTGCTGAAAATGTGGCACTTGTGCCCAGACTGAAAAAATGGGAGCCTGAACGTTATATGGCACGAGTCAGTGAATTGATGAGAATAGTACATCTTGATCCTGAGGTGTATGGCGGCCGCTATCCCGCCGAACTCAGCGGCGGGCAGCAACAGCGAATTGGCGTAATCCGGGCGATGGCCGCCGATCCTCCGATTATTCTGATGGATGAGCCTTTTAGTGCCTTAGATCCGATTAGTCGGGAACAACTTCAGGATGAGCTGGTGCGTTTACAGGAGACCATTCGCAAAACCATTGTATTTGTAACCCATGATATTGATGAAGCGCTTAAGATTGGAAACCGGATTTGTATTTTAAACGGCGGGCGGATTGTCCAATTCGATACTCCCGAGCGTATTCTCCGTCATCCGGCCAATGAGTTTGTCAAAAATTTTATTGGTGAAAACCGGTTAAGCCGGGCGGAACCGTATCCGGAGATTGCCGATGTTATGGTTAGACCGATTGTTTCGAATCCGGAGCGGGGATTAGCTGCCGCTATTCGTCTCATGCGGATTAAAAAGGTCGACACCCTGCTGATTGTGGATAGTGTGGGCCGGCTTATCGGTAAATCAAGCGTGTGGGATATCCAAAGCCGCTACCAGGAGGAAAACATAACCTTACAGGATGTCATGCAACAGGCGCAATACGTTGTCCATGTTGAACAGCCTTTGTCGGAAGCCATCCAATTGATCAGTAAACACCGGATTGCCTATTTGCCGGTGGTTGACCGGCAGAATATTTTACTTGGGGTTATTACCCGTGCCAGCCTGGTGGATATTATGGCTGAACAGTTTTAGAAAGTGAGGGGATGGTATGTTCTACAATTTCTGGGGCATTATGCAAAGCCGCTGGGAAGATATTGTACTGGCAGCATCACAGCATATTGAATTAACCATCATTTCTCTGCTGCTTGCCAATTTAATTGCTATACCGGCAGGGATTATTCTAACCCGTTACCGGCGCTGGGCAGAACTGGTTATCGGCATTACCGCCGTATTTCAGACCATTCCCAGTCTGGCCTTGCTGGGGTTTATGATCCCACTGCTGGGAATAGGGACGGTGCCGGCCATTGTAGCATTGACTATCTACGGATTGCTGCCAATTATGCGTAATACCTACACAGGCATACTTGGTGTGTCAGCTTCAGTGGTGGAAGCAGGCATCGGTATGGGAATGACTTCTCTGCAGGTGTTACGGATGGTTGAACTGCCCATGGCCCTGCCGGTCATTATGGCGGGAATACGTACTGCCACGGTATTATTGATTGGGGTTGCGACGCTGGCGGCTCTGATCGGTGCCGGCGGATTGGGCGATCTTATTTTTAGGGGGATTGCCATGGCAAACTCCGAACTGATTCTGGCAGGTGCCTTGCCGGCAGCTTTGCTGGCGCTGGTTTTTGATTATGTATTAAAGAAACTGGAAATATGGGTACAACCCAAAGGAGTACAAAAATAACGGTTGAAAGGAAGTGGGGATATGTGGAAAAAGGTAATTCTTCTGGGCTTGGTAACAGTCATGCTGGCCGGATGTTCACTTTTCGGCACTGGAAGAGGTGACCGGGTGGTAATTGCCGGGAAAAATTTCACTGAGCAAGATATTCTGGTGTATATGATGAAATATATCATCGAAGATAAAACCAAACTTACAGTAGAAACCAAACCCTTCCTGGGAGGAACTAACGTTGTGGCTCAAGCCATCGAGCGGGGGGATATTGATATATATCCCGAATATACGGGAACGGCATTGATTAATATTCTCGGTCAGCCTCTCATCAACGATCCACAGGGTGCTTACGATAAGGTGAAACAAATATATAAGGATGAAAAAAATCTGATTTGGCTCAAGCCTTTTGGCTTTAATAATACCTATACGTTGACCATGCGAGCCGACAGAGCCGAGCAGCTAGGCGTACACACCTTCAGTGATTTGGTTGCCAAAGCAGCTGAATTGCAATTAGGCTGCACCCAGGAGTTTGCCGAAAGGGAAGACGGTTATAAAGGGTTGCAGAAAGCCTATCATATAGACTTTAAGAGCGTGAATGGAATGGATCCGGGACTTACGTATGCGGCCGTCCGGGACGGAAAAGTCGATGTGATTGACGGCTTTTCCACCGATGGGAGGATTCCGGCTTTTGGCCTGAAAATATTGAAGGACGATAAACATTTCTTCCCGCCTTACTATGCGGCACCTGTTGTCCGAAAGGATTTACTGGATAAACATCCGGAAGTGGCCGAGGCGCTTAACCTGCTGGGTGACACCCTGACCGACAAGGATATGGCTGCTTTAAATGCAAAAGTAGATCTGGACAAACAGGATGCCAAAGACGTTGCGAAAACCTGGCTTAAAGAAAAAGGGCTAATCAAATAATCAGCATTCTTTACAGGAGATAGGAGGAGCCTGGCCTGGCCGGCTGCTCCTGTTTTTATTTTTTCAGTCCGGTTTGAAACTACGGGGACAGGCTTCAATCGTTATATAGCGGGCCCCCAAGGGGGTATCTCAATTTCTATTGAGATACCCCCTCAGCTTGTTGAAAAAGTATATAGTATGAAAATGGTTTTTGAGGGTCCATGTAGAATTAATTCTGCATGGACCTAATTTTGTTAGGAGGTAGAGTATGCTTAAAGAACGAGCACCTCAGCAGATGAAATTCGAATTAGTTTGTATTGATCAATTAGTTCCTGAAGATCACCTGCTTAGAAAGATAGATAAATACATAGATTTTTCGTTTATATACGAGAAGACCACCCCCTACTATTGTCAAGATAATGGACGACCACCCGTAGATCCGATTGTCCTTTTCAAAATGATCTTTATTGGCTATCTTTATGGCATCCGTTCCGAGCGACAG
>NZ_FQZD01000034.1 GCF_900141835.1 Propionispora hippei DSM 15287
ATTATCGGTTTCCTTATTACGATAATCGTACTTGCTATAGCCTAATTCATCATCTAATTCGCCTTCCAGTCCATTTTCTAAAACGGTACTTACCATTTCCTTAAACAGTTCCTGGACTCCGGCAACATCGTTAATTCCGGCTCTTTGTAGCAGTTCTAGTAATTTCTTTCTTTGTTCTCGTCGTTCCGGGGTGATTTTTCTTTTTACCATAATTAAAACCTCCAAGTTCGGTGCTTCTATTTTACACCATCTTGGAGGTTTACACAGTTTTCGGGATAGTCTCATTTATTTTGCATTCTGATGAAATTCACCATTGGCTTTCGCTTCTTCTGCGATTGCCTGTTCACCGCGTTTGATTGCTTCTCTGACCATCGAACCCACTTCGCCGGTAGTTACATCCGACCAGTCATGGTCTTCGACCTTTTCACCAAACCCTAGATCGTGGGCTAATTTATATTTCGTTTCTTCCGACATAACTTTTCCCATATACAGCCACCTCCAATTATAGTTTAGGAAGCTTAGGGAACCACCAATTTATTCGCACGACGCGTCCTGACGGATCTCTTTTCGCCTAGCCATTAGAAAAGCTATTGAAATAGTGCAACTATTTCTGTGACTTTACTTTTTTGCTAGACGAAAAATTTCTCGCCATGCCGGCAGGCTCATTAAATCAGTGGTTCCTTAAATGTAGTATTTCTTTTATGCCGGGAGATATTCTACTAAAATATATCCAAAAAGCAGCGCAATCCTATGACTAGTTGTTTAGCAAGTAAAAAATTCCTAAATTTATATATTGTTACATTAAACATAAGTGACTGACAACGGGTCCCTGTCCGGCAGGCGTCTAAATGTATATTGAGGGTAACCAGCCATAACAGCGCCAGTGATTACGTTTCCTTCCGGAACCGGAAATAAGGCAAGCAGCGGTGCATAGTTATCAAAGATACACATTTCCAAAATTCCGGCCCAACAAGAACCCAAACCCAAGGCAGGAGCAAAAAGTTCTAAATAGGAAAGAGCGGAAATGGTATTTTCCCGTCCCCTGGCAAAATCTTTCGGGGCTATAGCCAGTATCAAATGGGGCGCGTTACGCAGGACCGTATCCTCTTTCCCCTGTCGCCAAGCCCGTATATGAAGCGGCATACTCTTGTGAAACGGCGGTGTGGCAACCTTCTTTTCCATCCATTGAACCGTCAGTTCCACCGCCTCCCGCAAAATTTGCCGCTGTTCAATAACCATATAGGATATATTCTGGCTATTGCTTGCTGTCGGAGCAAAGCGGGCCATATCCACTAGCTTTGCCAACTGCTCACGGGGTACAGCTTCCTGTTTGTAGCGCCGGCTGGAACGCCGGGAACGCAAAAAAAGTGCTGCCTGTTCCGCCGAAATTTTGGTACTACTAGGAATTTCTGTTTGCTTTGCCAGCGGCGCCCTTGCATAATCCAGCGCTTTAGTCGGGCAAACAGCTACGCAGTGACCACAGCTATTGCAAAATTCCGGATTGACCGCTATAGGGCCTTTATTTTCCTCCATTTTTAATACTTTGATCGGACATACCTCACAGCAAATGCCGCATTGTACGCATAAGTCTGGTTGGGCCTCAATCAGCGCCATTGTCACCGTCTCCCCCGGTCAGCCGGCTTCCCATCTGAAAAGCACTCTCACAGTCTACAGGAAATACTTCCTGATGCCGTTTGAGCTTGTGCGCGGCATCAAATCTGGACGATTCATACTTGGAATAGTCGGAGAACTGGTACGTATCGGTGACGTAAAGCGATTCGACCCTGCCAAATATACGACCGGCCATTTTTTCATTGAAGGAAAAATATTGATCATAGCCCCATTCTTTCATAACTTCTTCAGAAACATTCATCGTGTAAATAAAGCCTAGATCAACCTTTTTGGAAAACAAGGATGTACCGGCTTCATCATAAACTAAATAGGGAAAAATCAGCCGCTCCATAAACGACCTCATTTCTCCCGTTGCCGTTCCCAGATAGACCGGCGATCCCAGGATTAAGGCATCGGCCGCTTCGATTCTGCTTGAAACAGGCTGCAAATCATCAGCAACGGCACATTTACCATAACTTTTGCCGCCTTTCAGCTTGCAGGCAAAACAGCTTCTACAGCCTGTAAAATGCAAATCATACAAATGAATCAGTTCGGTTTCAGCACCGCCTGCCCTGGCTCCCTCCAATGCCTTTTCCAGTAAAACCGCCGTATTTCCCTGCTTGCGTGGACTTCCATTGACTGCAATCACCTTTTTCATAGCATACCTGCCTTTCGTTTTTATAAGAAACTCTGCTATAATTGTATAATAAAGAAAAGAAATGAGAAGTATGTACTTTTAAGATAGCTACTACCTAAAAGGAGAGTATATATGAAAAAGTGGTCACCGGAAACCTCCACCTGTTCTATTACCTATACCTTATCAATTATCAGCAGTAAATGGAAATGGCTTCTCTTATATAAGCTCTTTCAAAACGGCGTCCAGCGTTATGGTGAAATCAAACGCAGCATCCCGCCGATCACTCATAAAATGCTGAGCCAGCAGTTAAAGGAACTGGAGGAAGAAAGCCTGATTAACCGCAAGGAATATCCTCAGGTCCCCCCCAAGGTAGAATACTCTTTAACAACCAAAGGAGAAACGCTCATCCCCGTTCTGGAACTTATGAGTCAATGGGGCGCCGCCCACAAGCCGGCGGTTAAATAGACTAACGGCACTCCTTCCTTATTCGGTCCAAAATCAGCAACAATTCCCCTGAGAAGCTGCTTCAGATACTTACCTATAAGAAAGAAAAGGCGAGGCCAGAAACTATTTCCGGTCTCGCCTTCAAGCGGTCCGGGATAATCTATGACCGGAACGTTGTTTTTCCTTGGCTATTTCCGCAGCAGCTTCTTTAAGAAATCTGGCGGGCTGTAAACTGGTACTATGCTCCGCTGATTATAATGGCGTCGGTTCTCGCTCCAGTCAGCTTCCGGCAGGCAGTAACAAATTGCTTAAAATATCGTACCAAGAAAGCAATAGTTATAAATGCCTTTAAACTGATTCATACTAAAGGGGAAAGGAATCCGTTGAGGAGGTTGTTGTGATGAACCACAAATCGATATGGCTGTACCCGGCAGCCATAGTCCTGCTGGCAGTAATGCTCTTTGCCGGCGGCTGCACTGACATTAATCCCATTGATCAGACTTCTCCCTCTTCGCCAAGCCCAGCGCCCAAACCACCCTCTCAGATAGTCACCCCCGCCGAGGTTAAAGTTATATACAAATATGGTGATACCGGTCCGGTCCAATTAACCAACGCCAATGTGATCCTCAAGCCTGGGCAGAAGCTGATACTGGAACCGGCGGCAGGCCTTACTAAGAACACCCGGTTCCGTTCCTCCGGTGATACCTATATTGGCGACATCGTAAAGCAGGAACAGGAGGGCAAGGATGCCGGCCGGGTTGTGTTTACAGCGCTCAAAGCAGGAAAAGGGAAACTTCAGATTATCCCCAACAGTACCGAGGATAACCGTGCCGCCGATCTTTGGATTACGGTACAATAGCAAGCTTTGCCAAGTAAAAAGAACCGGCTGTCAGGCCTAGGCCCGTCAGCCGGTTCTCTATGTCGTTTATTTTATCAAATACTCTGCCAGCAAATCTTCTTTCAACTGCCACAAGGCTTTAGACAAATCAACATAATATGTATGCGGATTCTCGAACCGGAGAACTTCATCCCACAGGGTGTCCACCTGCTCCTGGCAGTAGGCCCGGACAGTCTTTAAGTCAGGAATATCGTAGACACACTTACCCTTCACATAAGCCGGAACCAGCAGCTTTCTGGCATGGAAATTGGTAACCCGCTTGCGCTTCCAGGTGTGCGACGGATCGAACAGCTCATAGGGCCGGCTTTCGTCAATTTCCTCGTTCGCCAGCGTAATGACATCGGCGATAGCCTTACCGGTTTCCCGGTCAAAAAAGCGCCATACCTGTTTAAAACCGGGATTGGTTAACTTTTCCACATTCTCGCTGATCTTAATTTTGGGCGTCATAACTCCATCCTCTTCGATAGCCGCCAGTTTATAAACCGCGCCAAACACCGGCTCCGATTTAGAGGTGATGAGGCGCTCCCCTACCCCGAAGGAATCAACTTTAGCGCCCTGGACCAGCAATTCACGGATAATATATTCATCAAGCGAATTGGATGCCACGATTTTGCAATCAGGGTAGCCGGCTCTGTCCAGCAGCTTACGGGCCTGCTTGGACAAATAGGTGATGTCGCCGCTGTCCAGACGTATTCCCTTGGGACGGATTCCCCGGGGCGCCAGTTCTTCATCAAAAATCTTAATGGCGTTGGGCACACCCGATTTGAGTACGTTATAGGTGTCAACCAGGAAAACACAGTCATAAGGATAAGTCTGCGCATACGCCCGGAACGCCTCTAGTTCGCTGGGAAACATCTGTACCCAGCTATGGGCCATCGTTCCAAAAGCCGGAATATTAAAATCCCGCTCCGCCAGCGTGCAGGCCGTGCCTACGCAACCGCCGATATAGGAGGCCCGGGCGCCAAAGATCGCCCCGTCATAGCCCTGGGCCCGCCGGGAGCCGAACTCCATGACCGGCCTGCCCTCCGCCGCCCGGACTATCCGGTTGGCCTTGGTAGCAATCAGACTTTGATGATTGATGGTCAAGAGCAGCATGGTTTCGATAAACTGCGCTTCAATGACAGGTCCCCGGACGGTAAGGATAGGTTCGTGCGGGAATATGGGCGTTCCCTCCGGCACCATCCATACATCACAGCTAAACTTAAATTTGCTTAGATATTGCAGGAATTTCTCACTAAATAGCTCTTTACTGCGCAAATAGGCAATATCTTCTTCATTAAACTGGAGCTTGTCCAAATAACGGATTACCTGCTCGACGCCTGCCATAATGGCAAAGCCACCTTTATCAGGAATCTTCCGGAAAAAAATATCAAAATAGGCAATCCGGTTTTCCAGGCCGCCCTCAAGATACCCATTGGCCATGGTCAATTCATAAAAATCGGCCAGCATAGTCAGATTCAGCGTTTCTTCAAAGCTCATCTATAATTCCTCCAAACTCCATATAGCGAAACCTTTTTATTTATTAGATGAAATAATTTACAGTACTCGTCCCTCATTGTAGTAAGCTCTGCGCTAAATGTCAAGTGAACGGCACCCGGGGCTGCCGGGCAAGCTGCTATTTGCTGCTCCGCCGGCAAAAAATTATTATGAAGGAATTACATGGGCTGATATTTTTTCCCTCATACTAACATAGTAATTCCTATTATATATAATGCCTGCAGCCGCCTTATTTACCGCTTACGACAAATACCAATAAAAACCTTCCCGGCTTGCAGGAATTTCATACCATCTTTCGAAAGTAACTACTTATACATTACTTTTTCTTTTTATTACATTAAAGCACGCAAGGACAAAGCAGAACCTGTTCAGCTTTTCTGCCTGCAATCAGGCAGCGACTTGACATGAATCATGCGGAAAGGATGGCGAGATATGAGAAGTTATAAAGTACCGGAGAAGCAGGGACTGTATGACCCGCAATTCGAACATGATGCCTGCGGTATGGGCTTTGTCGTACATATGAAAGGAGAAAAATCCAACGACATACTCCGTCAGTCTTTACAAGCCCTGAAGAATCTTACTCATCGCGGCGGTGTTGGCAGCGAGCCGGATACCGGCGATGGCGCAGGGATTTTATTGCAAATCCCCCACCGGTTTTTTCTTAAGGTTTGCGCCGATCAGCATATCACGCTACCGCCGCCCGGCCAGTATGGCGTAGGCATGGTTTTCCTGCCTCTCCAGGAAACGCTGCGTTACCAGTATGAAACCAGCCTGAAAGAAATCATTCAAGCAGAAGGTCAACAACTGCTGGGCTGGCGTGACGTTCCGGTCGACCCGACCTGCCTGGGTAAGACGGCGCACGACTGCCGGCCGCACATTCGTCAGGTATTTATTGCCGGTTCGGGACTGGCACCGCAGGAGTTTGAGAAAAAACTGTTCGTCATTCGCAAAAGCGCCGAGAAGGCGGCTGCCCAACTGGCAGCAGAAGCCCCGGAGGACTTTTATGTAGCCAGTCTGTCTTCCCGTACCATTGTCTATAAGGGCATGCTGAAGGCCGATCAATTGGAACGCTTTTACCCCGATCTGACTGATCCCGCCTGCGAGACAGCGCTGGCGCTCATTCACTCCCGCTATAGCACCAATACCTTCCCCAGTTGGCCCAGAGCTCACCCCAACCGCTACATGATCCACAACGGCGAGATCAACACCCTGCGGGGCAACGTCAATCAGATGCATGCCCGGGAAGCCATGTTCAAAGACAGCAGCTTTGGTAATGATCTGCCCAAAGTACTGCCGGTCATTAACCAGAACGGCAGCGATTCGGCCATGTTTGACAATTGCGCGGAATTTTTGCTCCATGCAGGCATGGCGTTGCCCCATGTGATCATGATGATGATCCCCGAACCGTGGACTCACCACGAAAGCATGAGTGATGAGAAAAAAGCCTTCTACGAATATCATAGCTGCCTGATGGAGCCGTGGGATGGCCCGGCGGCCATGGCCTTTACCGACGGGACGAAAATTGGCGCCGTACTGGACAGAAACGGCCTGCGCCCCTCCCGATACTACGTCACTACCGATGATACCGTCATTCTTGCTTCCGAAGTGGGAGTTATTGATATTCCACCGGAAAAAATCCGGCAAAAGGAACGGCTCCATCCGGGAAGAATGCTGCTCATCGACACTGAAGCAGGCCGCATGATCAACGACGAGGAACTGAAGCATACGATGGCAGCCAGTCAGCCTTACCGCGAATGGCTCAACCAACACATGGTTCCTCTCGACACCCTGCCCGAACCGGAACCAGCCGTTGCTGTTGATGCGGCAACGCTCATCCAGCAGCAAAAGGCCTTTGGCTATACCTATGAAGAGCTTCGCATCATTGTAACGCCCATGGCTAAAGAGGCCATTGAGCCGATCGGCGCAATGGGTACCGATATTCCGCTGGCAGTTTTATCGGAAAAACCGCAGCTTCTGTTCGACTATTTTAAACAACTCTTTGCGCAAGTAACCAATCCACCGATTGACGCCCTGCGTGAGGCCATCGTAACCTCCACGGATATACTGCTGGGCTCGGAAGGCAACATGCTCCAGCCTACAGCCGCCAGTTGCCGCCGGCTTAAACTGGCCACACCCATTATTGACAATCAGGCACTCCAAAAATTAAAGCAGCTTAACCTCCCCGGCTTTAAAACGGCTACCCTGTCCCTGCTCTATCCGGCCTCTCCGGCGAAAGACGGATTGGCTAAAGCCATGACGGTCCTCTGTGACCAGGCCACCGCCGCCATTGAGGCTGGCGCCAACCTGCTCATCCTGTCCGACCGTGGTATTAACCCGCAGGAGGCTGCGATTCCTTCCTTGCTGGCAGTCGCCGGTTTGCATCACCATTTAATCCGCACCGGTCTCAGAAACCGGGCCAGCCTGATTCTGGAATCGGGCGAACCACGGGAAATTCACCATTTCGCCTGCCTGCTGAGCTACGGAGTGTCAGCCGTCAATCCTTACCTTGCCTTTGCTTCGATTGAACAGTTGATTGACACAGGCTTTCTCACCGGTATTCCGGCGGCCAAGGCCATCGCCAACTACTGTAAAGCGGCCACCAAGGGAGTCGTCAAAATTCTTTCCAAAATGGGTATCTCCACCATCCAAAGCTATCATGGCGCCCAGATCTTTGAAGCCGTCGGTTTAAACGCCGATTTCATCGACACGTACTTTACCCGGACACCCTCCCGCATTGGCGGTATCGGCAGCCAGGAAATCCACCGGGAAACACAGCTTCGGCACCGCAGCGCTTTTCCCCGCAGTCCTTTCTCTTCGGTGGAATTGGACAGCGGCGGCTACTACCAATACCGCCGGGACGGCGAGCATCATTTATACAATCCGGAAACCATCCATAAGCTGCAATATGCCTGCCGCACCGGCAATTATCAAACCTTCAAGGAATACTCCCGGTTGCTTAACGGCGCCAATCAAAAACGCTGCACCCTGCGCGGGTTACTGCAGTTTAAAGCCGCTACAGTCATTCCGCTGGAAGAGGTCGAACCGGTGGAAAGCATTGTAAGGAAATTCAAAACCGGCGCCATGTCGTTCGGGTCAATCAGTCAGGAAGCCCATGAAACGCTGGCCATCGCCATGAACCGGCTCGGCGGCAAGAGCAACACCGGCGAAGGCGGTGAAGACCCGGCCCGCTTCACTCCTGATGAGAACGGCGATTCCCGCTGCAGCGCCATCAAGCAGGTGGCTTCCGGCCGCTTTGGTGTAACCAGCGAATACCTGGTCAGCGCCCGGGAATTGCAAATCAAAATGGCCCAGGGAGCAAAACCGGGCGAAGGCGGCCAGCTCCCCGGCGGCAAAGTGTACCCCTGGATTGCCAAGGTGCGTCATTCCACGCCGGGTGTCGGGTTAATCTCACCCCCGCCCCATCACGATATCTATTCCATTGAAGACTTAAAAGAGCTCATCCACGATCTCAAACATGCCAACCCACAGGCCCGGATCAGCGTCAAACTGGTTTCTGAGGCTGGCGTCGGCACCATTGCCGCCGGCGTGGCCAAGGGTCTGGCCGATGTCATTTTAATCAGCGGCTACGACGGCGGCACAGGCGCATCGCCACGGACTAGTATCCGCCACGCCGGGCTGCCCTGGGAACTGGGTCTGGCTGAAACTCATCAGACGCTGCTCTTAAATAATCTGCGCAGCCGGGTGGTCCTGGAGACCGACGGTAAGCTGATGACCGGCCGGGACGTGGCTATTGCCGCGTTGCTAGGCGCCGAGGAATTCGGATTTGCCACGGCGCCGTTGATTGTTCTTGGCTGTGTCATGATGCGGGTCTGTCATCTTGATACCTGCCCGGTAGGAGTTGCTACGCAAAACCCGCAGCTCAGGAAAAAATTTACCGGCGATCCGCAGCATGTGGTGAATTTCATGCAGTTTATCGCCGAAGAATTGCGGGAAATCATGGCTATGCTCGGTATCGGGAGACTGGAAGAACTGGTGGGACGTTCCGACCTGCTGGAAATGCAGCCCGCCATTGAACATTGGAAAGCCAAGGGACTGGACTATTCGGGTATATTACACCGGCCTCAGGTGCCGGCGACCGTCGGCCGCTATTGCCAGATGCCGCAGAACCATGCGCTGGAACAATCGCTGGACCGCCGGACTTTACTGGACCTCTGCCGGCCGGCTTTAGAAACAGGGACTGCCGTGAGGGCCAGCCTGTCGATCGAAAACACCGACCGCGCTGTCGGAGCCATTTTGGGCAGTGAACTAACCCGTAAATATGGTGCCGCCGGCCTGCCGGATGACACCATTCGCCTTTCCTTTACCGGTTCGGCCGGGCAAAGCTTCGGAGCCTTTGTGCCGCGGGGCATAACTTTACTGTTGGAAGGAGACGCCAACGATTATACCGGCAAAGGGCTCTCGGGCGGCAAAATCATCGTCCGTGCCCCGAAAAACGCCAGCTTCCCGCCGGAAGACAACATCATTATCGGCAATGTCGCCTTCTATGGCGCCACGTCCGGCGAAGCTTACATTAACGGCGTGGCCGGCGAGCGATTCTGCGTTCGCAACAGCGGCCTGCATGCCGTAGTGGAAGCAGTCGGTGACCATGGCTGCGAATACATGACCGGCGGCCGGGTCGTAATTCTCGGCCCCACCGGCCGAAATTTCGCGGCAGGCATGTCGGGCGGCATTGCTTACGTACTGGACGAAGACCGGAGTTTTTCGCGCCGCTGCAACCAGGAAATGGTTGAGCTGACCGGCTTGGCGGACGAGACGGAAGCGGCTCAGGTAAAAGCCATGCTTCAAAAACACCGGGATTACACCGGCAGTCGCCGGGCCCGGTACCTGCTGGAAAACTGGGAAACCTTCCGGAATATTTTCGTCAAAGTCATTCCCAAAGATTATCAGCGCATGCTGCAAGCCATTGAGCGCGCCTACGGCAAGGGCTTAACCGGTGACCAGGCCTTGATGACGGCCTTTGAAGAAAATCACCGCGATTTGGCCCGGGTCGGCGGAAATTGACGGGGAGGTTAGAGTGATGGCAAAACCGACTGGATTTATTGAATATGAACGAAAAATACCGGCAGACCGGCCGCCGCTGGAGCGCATCGGCGATTGGAATGAACTGCACGCCGGACTGCCAGAGGAAGAGCAGCGCATTCAGGGTGCCCGCTGCATGGACTGCGGCATCCCCTACTGCCATTCGGGCCTGTTGATCAGTGGCGCCGCTTCTGGTTGTCCGATCAACAATCTCATTCCCGAATGGAATGAGCTGATTTACCGCGGTCTCTGGAAAAAAGCGCTGCAGCGGCTTCTAAAAACCAATAATTTCCCCGAATTCACCGGCCGGGTCTGCCCGGCTCCCTGCGAAGGTTCCTGCACCCTGGGCATCAATGAACCGATGATTACCATCAAAGTCAATGAATGCGCCATTATCGACCGCGCTTATGAGCAAGGCTGGATCAAACCGCAGCCGCCGACTGTGCGGACCGGCAAGCAAGTGGCTGTTGTCGGCTCCGGCCCGGCCGGACTTGCCTGCGCCGACCAGTTAAATCAGGCCGGACATACCGTAACCGTCTTTGAACGGCGCGACCGGCCCGGCGGCCTCTTGATGTACGGCATCCCCAACATGAAACTGGATAAACAGGTAGTCCTGCGCCGCACCCAGCAAATGTCCGATGAAGGAATCAGCTTCCGAACCGGTGTTGAAATCGGCAAAACACTTCCCGCCGCCCAATTGCTGCAGGACTTTGATGCCGTCGTCCTCTGCACCGGCGCTGCCAAACCAAGGGATCTCAATGCGCCGGGCCGTGAAAACCAAGGCATTCATTTTGCCGTAGATTTTTTACGGGCCAATACGAAAAGCCTGCTGGATTCCGGTCTGGCAGACGGACAATTTATTTCCGCCCGTGGCAAAGATGTTATCGTCATCGGCGGTGGCGACACCGGCACCGACTGTGTGGGAACCTCCATCCGTCACGGCTGCAAAAGTGTCGTCCAGTTTGAAATCCTGCCCCGCCCGGCCTTGGAAAGAACCACCGCCAACCCTTGGCCGGAATGGCCGAAGACACTTAAAACCGATTACGGCCAGCAAGAAGCCATCGCGCTATTCGGCCATGATCCCCGCGCCTTCGCCATTATGACCAAAAAGATTGTTGGCAATGCGGACGGTCAGGTCAAGGAACTGCATACCGTGGAAGTAGACTGGAGGAAAGATGATGCCGGAAGGTTTGTTCCGGTCGAAATTTCCGGCTCCGAAAAGATCTGGCCGGCCCAGTTAGTCCTCATAGCCATGGGCTTTCTCGGTCCGGAAGAGCATTTGCTCAACCAGCTAAGTATCGAGCAGGATGGTCGCAGCAATATAAAAACACCGGCCGGCAGCTTTGCCACCAATCAGGCGAAAGTGTTTTCCGCCGGTGATGCCCGGCGCGGGCAAAGCCTGGTGGTCTGGGCCATCCAGGAAGGACGCGCCGCCGCCCGGGAATGCGATAAGTATTTAATGGGTTATACCGATTTGCCATAAATGTATGAACATAAAGCAAGGGAGGATAGGTAGTTTCTATCCTCCCTTGCTTTATATTCATACAGGTGCCTCTATTGAATTCATTCACACCGGAAAAAGACTTGTTTGCTATCTACTTCCGACCACTCCTACCACCACGATTAAGGCGTATAATTCAGCCACAATTCCTCCGCAACTTTAGGATTATAGACAAATTCAAATGACTCATGGTTTGTTTCGTATTGAGTATAAATGGGAATTCCCCTTTTTATATTAAATTCTTTATATTCTCTTGCTTCTTTTATAATTAAATTAGCTGCTTGATATTGGAGGTTCTTAATGAATACAATTTCCCCGTTATCAATGATCGGGAAATAGGCGAGTCCTCCATGAGCTCTAACTCCGCCATAATCAAAACCATAATCCCTAACACACCACGCACCGAAGGTCATTTCATATTGGGGGTTAGCATTTATCGTACTATGCGCCCACCCCGGCGGAACTATAACTAGGTCGCCGGCTTTAGCCTTAACAGCCATACATCTGCCCGGATCATCCTTATCATATTCCTGCATATATACGATCGCCTCACCACTCCAAATTTCATAAACTTCCGGTGTTGATGCCTGGCAAGAGGCTGATATGGCATGAACATGCCCCTGACTACGGATAGGTTCATTTCCCACCTGTCCTTTGGCAAAAATCATGGCTCCATATAGTAAATTCCTTTGGACTAAATCCTCCCTGTCCCGTCTTTTTCCTACATCCATAGCCACTGAATATACGATTTCCGGTCCTTTTGCCCCAGGATTACTTAAACTCTTTCTTATATCGTCTAACTTTCTTTTTTCAGTTATTGGGCCAAAACTGGTTTCTCCATAATCAAAGTTCATATTATCAATATCTATTTTTATATCAAATCCCGGATTAAACATGGTAATCCTCCTTTTAGCAAATTTTCTGCCTTAATACTGCAAGTATGCATTGATTTCTTTTTGCAATTTATTCAGGGAATTATTAAAAGGAACGGTATTTTCAATGATTTTTCTTAGTTCATTATCGGCCATGAGCATGGTAGACGTATATTTCCGGAATTTCGGCGCAATAACGGCCTCATTCATGGCATCGCTAATAATCGAAATGTCCATTTTGGCATCGCCCGGCGCATCTTTGAGCAAAATTTGACGCGTATCACTGGATTCCACAACAGATTTTAGTACAGGCAATCCCTGAGACTTACTCAAAATCAATTTTTGGATTTTGGGATCTACGCAAAGTTTTTTCAAAAAAGCCCAAGCAAGTTCTTTGTTGCCTGTCCGTGCGCTCATACCAATAAGCAATGTATCCAGTTGCGATAGGTTCTTGCCGGAAGGTCCGGCCGGCATTTTGATGCAGTCCCATTCAAAGGTAGCATATTTTTTGATCCGCCAGGGATATGGATTATATGTGCGGTATTCAGCAAAAGTAAATGGGCGGAACGCGACTTTTCCCATATCAAAATCCCGGGCTGTTACATTGTAGCCATGATTTACTGCCCGTAAATCCATCAGGAAGCGCACGACTTCCTCCATCTTGGCATTGGCAAAATACGATACATTCCCATCGCTGCGGAAAATCTGAAGCCCATTGGTAACGGCCGCCTGCTGCCAGGTATAATCATAACACCCAAACTGGTCTAAAATTCCGTCTCCATCCTTATCTTTCGTTACCTTGCGGCAAATATTGATGAAATCCTGCCAGGTCCAGTTATTATCCGGTACAGCAATTCCCTCTTGGCGCAACAGTGTCTTATTGACAAACATCAAGGTTGGAACACTTTCAAACGGTAACGCATAAGATTCCTTTTGGTATTGCCCATAGGCTATTGCCGGGGGATAATAGGCCCGGCTGTCAAACGAGGGATCTTCTGTCTCTAATAAAGAAAGATTCTGCAGCACCCCCATGGAAGCATACAAATTGAAATCATCGGGCAAAACAAAAAAAACATCCGGTTCCTCGCCCTGCAAAATTTGTTCTGCCAGCCATTCGGTATAATCTTCCTTTTTTATGCCGCTTACATAGCGCACCGAGACGCCCGGATGCTCCTCCTCAAAACTTTTTATCGCCGCATCTATCACTGCATAAGAGTCTCCTGCCGGAACATTCCAATTGCTGCCCGCAAAAATCCCCACACGCAGAACATGTGTTGCATGATAGTGCAATCTATACACGATGCAGCTTCCTGCCAGGAGCAGCAAAATAAACAGCGCTCCCATGCCTTTCCATCTATTATCTCGAAGCCAACGCATATTCTCCCGCCTTTTACGCTTCTTCTCCGCCTGCCTGCACCATCCCGGTTTGCACCGCCCAAATAGCAAGCTGCGTCCGATCCCGCAAATTCAATTTACTGAGCACAGCACTCAAACTATTGCGCACCGTTCCTTCGGAAAGATTCAAACGTTCGGCAATTTCTTTATTGGAAAGACCTCTGCCAACCTGCACCACTACTTTGCGTTCGGTGCGGGTAAGTTCTTCCGCCGCCCTGGCATCCACTTTAATCGCAAAATTATTCTGCGCCATTTTCGAAAACAGCTTGACCACTTTGGTCACAATATTGGAGTTGATCATAGCTCCACCGCCCACAACGTTGCGTATGGCAGCAGATAATTCGGGGACCGACACCCCTTTAAGCAAATATCCACTGGCACCGTATTTGAGAGCATTGTACACATACTCATCATCGTCAAAGGTTGTCAAAATGATGATTTTGATGTTCGGATACTTGTCTTTTATAAGATTGGTGCATTGTACGCCATCCAGTTCCGGCATACGGACATCCATAAGTATCACATCAATCTGATAGCTTTTTAAAAGACGCATGACCTCATTCCCGTTTTCCGCCACAGCGATCACTTTCATATCTGTGTTCATATTCAATACAATCTTCAAGCTTTCACGGATGAGTTCCTGATCATCGGCGATCATCACTTTTATCACTATATCGTCCTCCTATGGGAAGTATCGCTTTGATAATAAAACCGTTCTCGCTTTCACAATGCAAACTGCCCCTAAGCAATGAAACCCGCTCCTGCATATGACGCAGCCCAAACCCCGGAGTAATTTCCCTGCAGCCTATTCCATTATCATGCAAAAGAATTTCCAGTCCCTCCGGTGTGTGTTCTACACAAATTTCAACTCTTGTCGCTTGCCCATGACGGTTGGCATTGGTAAGCCCTTCCTGCACAATACGATACACCACTTCTTCTTCGTCCTTGCGCAGACTCGCAGGCCAATCTTCCCTGCTCCACACTATATGCATGCCGGTGGAAGCGGAAAAATCAACGGCCATCTGCTTAAGTGCCTCATGCAGCAAAAGTTTTTCCAGAGCATCGGGGCGCAATTTATTCACTGAACGGCGGATATCGGTAATGCCGTGCCTTGCCGTTTCCCTGATTTTTTGCAACTGTCCTTTGGTAAAGTCCGGTGCCGCATCAATGGTGGCCAGGCATGCGTCAATGCCGGCGGCGATTCCCGTAAGGGCATGTCCCAGCGTATCGTGGATTTCCCTGGCCAAGCGGTTGCGTTCCCTGGTCTCTGCCATACATTCCGCTTCAAGCGCATAGTCCCTAAGCTGTTCATTAGCGGCGTTGAGTTGTGCATTCAGGGATTTTATATGTTCCTTTTCTTGATGCTGACTTTGTACAAGCATTGTCATATATAACACGAAAATCACCAAATTAAGCGAAGTAAATACATTGGAGACGGCTTTCAATCCCCCTTGTACCGCCGGCGTATAATAGGTAAGGTACGCCTCAATCGGAACGATTTTCATCTGCAGCGCCGCCAGATTGTAGTTGGCGATTAAATAAAGCGCCAGCATGGCGACAACTAAAAACAACCGCTGTTTTTTCCCCTCATAGCCATGCACCAGATCCGCCACAACCAAAAGCACAACACCATCATAGGCCATATTGATGCTCCGCATAACCAATACACAGCAACAAATTTCAAATACAATTAAGCTATACTTCAAAGCAAAATTTTGTATCCTGCCCTCCCGATAGACATAGCTAAGTCCCAATAAAAGCAAGAAAGACAAAATTGCCAGAAAAAATATCCGTTGCGCTGGCCATGGCACGGTGGAAAGAGGCTCCAAAAAAGAACGGGCCGTCATGGATTGAGCAATTTTTTGTTGCGTCACATTCATAAAGCCGGCAAACAGAAAAATAACCAGACCGTTGAAACCGTACAATAAATTATGCAAACCTGATGCGGCCTGTTCACGGCTACTATCTGTCATCCGTCCCATCCCTCCATATTTTCACCGGCCATATTATCCTGGGTCAAAAGACGCGTTGGCAGCTTTATTAGCTTCTCCTGGTTTGTCCCTGCCAGTATTTCATACGCCTTAGCCGCCGCCAAGCGACCGCTAAGGCGCGGATATTGCGCTGCCGTTGCCGTCATATGACCGTGTACTATCATATCTTTCGTCTCCGGGGCGCCATCAACCCCATAAACCATGACCTGTTCCAATCTCCCGGCATTTTTCAAGGCCGCCATAGCCCCCAGCGCTGCCGGATCATTCAAAGCCATGACAATATCTATTTTTTTATGCCGCTGCAGCAATGCTTCCATCGCCGGCATGGCAAGCTCCAACTGCCCTTTGCATTCCGCGGCATCAACAATATGGAATGAAGGATATTGCGCGATGGTATCCTGAAAGCCTTGGATACGGTCAACGGCAGATCTGGCCTGGGAGTGTTTAAGCAATACGATATTCCCTCCCGGGGCATGCGCCACCAAGTGTTTTGCACATTCTACGCCGGCCATATAATTATCAGAAACAATCGTACAAGCCACCAGGTTATCATCTTCAACGTTCGTATCAATGACCACCACAGGAACATGGGCTTGTTTTGCCAGCTCAAGAGCCGGTCCGATTTTCTGCCAATCCACAGCATTCAAAAATAAGACCTTAATGCCGCTGTCGAGAAGTTCTTTGATTTCATCCATCTGCCGCTCCATACTCAGCGCCGAATCCCTTGTCAGCAGGATATCTCCGTGGCTCTCTATAGCGGCGCGGATTTCCTCATCCACAACCTCATAAAACGGATTGTTGAGCGTCATATAGACAGCGCCAAATTTACGCCGATGCTCATTCTGGCGGATTGAATAATCGGTTTCGATTATCTGCTGCATTTTCCAAGCAAAAAAAATGCCGCAAAAAAGCATTGCCATCCAACAAAAAATACGCTGCTTCCTTTTCATATGCCCCTCCATACAAAAATAGCAGATTTACTAAAATTATACTACAATTCCAGCACTGCGGCATTAGTAAAAGCAAAAGAGGACGGGCATGGCACAATTGCCATAGCCCATCCCTTGCAGTCAAGAGTAATCCGATTCCGCTAAGCGCAAGATTTTTTCTATGTTTTCCTTGCCATTGCTGATTCCCTTTTTCACAATAAGAGCAGCACCAAAGCTTGCCACAGCCAAAGATCCTCCGCTCACTTGCATTAAACGCTGGAAATTTTCATTATTGGCTCCCCACCATAGGAAAACCACACCAATTCCCGACAAGGCTAACAGCAGAGAAAACCATCTTTCCAAATTCCGTACCATTTTGGTCTGCATGGCTGCCTCTGTAATAAGTGCGCCTCTGTCCATCGTTTTCATAGCCGGTTCCTCCGTACAAAATTTACGTATGCTTAATACGTCAAACCGGGGTTAAAGAATCCGATGAGTACACCGACAAACGCAACGACAACAAGTAAAAGCATAACCATCGTCGGCGATATATTTTTCTTGGTCATGAGCCACCAGCAAAACATAACGGTCAAGGCCGAAAGCATTTTAGGATAAATTCCATTCAAGGTCTTCTGCAGTTCCGCGCCTCCCGGTAAAACAAGTGAAGTATTAATGTTGATCCAGGAAGCCGCTACTGCGCCGATGACGATGGTACCGATCATAATAATGGAGTCGCGAATCGCCTGCGCTTGCTCGCCTACAAGCACTTCAACCGCTTTCCCACCAAGATCATAGCCCTTAAAGTATACGAAACGCATACCAAACCACATCAAAAGGTTCCAAACGACGATATAGAAAATAGCACCCAGCGGACTTCCTCCACCGGATAATCCCAAGCCAATTCCAAGCAGAATGGGAATGAGCGTGCCGACAATCATCGAATCACCGATACCAGCCAGCGGCCCCATAAGGCCAGCCCGAATCCCGTTGATGGCCTCGCCGTCAATAGGCTGCCCATTAGCCTTGGCTTCTTCAAGCCCGGCGGTCATACCGACAACCAAAGCACCGATTTGCGGTTCCGTATTGAAAAAAGCCGTATATGTCTGCATAGCTTCTTTTTTCTGTTCCTTGGTTTCGTACAGCTCTTCGACAATGGGGAGCATGGCACACAAATAGCCAAAGGTCTGCATATGTTCCTGGGAAAAGCAGGTCAAATTCCCATAAAACCAAGACAGAAATGATTTATTCAGCGTTTTTTCCGATATTTTCTTCATAATTAGATATCCTCCTCATCATCGCCAGCATTAGCCCCTACCACTACGCGTTTATTCTGGGCCATGATGACCTTATAGTTGATAACGGCAAAAAACGACCCAATAATTGCCGATGCGATAAGGTTCAATCCCAAGCAAGCGGCCAAAGTAAAACCGAATAAGAACGTAATAAAATCGACAGCCTTTTTGGCAACCTGCTTTAAAAGGATGGCAACACCGACTGCCGGGAGAAGACTACCTACGGTAAACAGTGTTTTCATAGCAATTCCATCCATCGGTAGGTAGGCTTTCATGACATCAACCATACCTGCCCCCGACATGGTAATGATAAAGGTGGGAAGAAACGAGAAGAGAATGTGGGATATCCACGGCAGCCCCATATCAACAAGATATAATTTACCAAAGTCGCCCTTTTCTACAGCCTTCCAGCCGATATGCTGCCAGACAAGATTCATGGTTGCCGTCCCGTAGAATAATACCGTTCCCAGGGTACCAACGGCTGCACCGAGTGCTGCTGCCATGGCCTGAGCTTGCGTTGTTGCAGGATCAAGACCTATCCCCTTGACTGCACAAATGGCCAGAGGAATCCCGATATAGCTGACCGCACGTACATCGGCCGACACTGTTCCGCCTGGTGTAACCAGTGCAATATAAATGACCTGAATAGCCGCACCAATAATAATACCAGATTGTACATCTCCCAAAATAAGACCAACCACGAGACCGGCTACCAGCGGGCGTCCGAGTGTATAGTTGCCAAAGGTGGTACCGCCTAAGCCCGGCATACTTGACAAGCATGCGAAAAGGCCCAGTAAAGCCGCTTGTAATGCATTAATTTCCATAGATAATCACTCTCTTTCTTTTTTTATTTAAAGCCAAATTGGCCACGGAATTTTCTCCAATTGCCAATGGCTTTTTCCTTAATCAGGGCAAACTCAATTTCATAGCCTGCCTGCATAATGGCTTCTAAAGCTTCCGCCTCTTCTTGCGTAATCGACTGGTTATTGCCAAGCTGCACCGCTCCCGGACGGTCATTGCAAGGCCCGATGACGACGGTCTTAATTCCCGGATCGAATTTTTGATCTACCAGAATTTTTTTCATATCTACCGGATTTTTGGTAATTAAAAAATAACGTGTATCGCTCTCAATGACCTTTTGGCATTTCTTCTGCCAGTCCTCCATCGTCCAAACAAACGTCTTTTTTCCTGAGGCATTGGTATAAGCCGCTTTCAATACCGAATTAGTCGCCGCAGCATCATTGACAGCGACAAGTCCGTCACAAGGATATTCCAATGCCCAGCGAGTGCAAGTCTGGCCATGGATCATGCGATCATCCACACGCATAAACGTAATCGACATATAAATTTCCTCCTCAAATTTCCTGATCTTCTTCGGGTTCCAACGCGAATTGCTGCATGGCATTCCTAGATTCCGCCAATAACAGTTCCGGCAGCGTGGATGGATCGCAGGATTCCCCTGTCAATACAGCAGTCAGCGCCATCGGGAGATTCATTCCGCCAAAGGCCTGTGCCTGCCCAAGCAAACCCCTGTCAGCCAGCACCTTCATGGCTGTTGTGAGCGGCGATCCTCCTATAAGATCGGCCAGAAGCACAATGCGATCCTGTACGGTGACAGGTGCAACCAACTTCTCAACAGCAGCAGCATATGCATCCGCCCCCATCCCGTCTTTCAGGCTTGTGGACAAGACCGTTTCACGGTCACCTGCAATCATTTTCAAGGCACTATGCAGCCCTGAAGCCAACTCTCCATGACTTACCAACATTACATAAAACACATGATCCCTCCCCGGTGTCACTGAATAATTTAAACAGTTAAATGATTTGCAAATTACTGATTATTTTGATTTTAACAAAATACCCAAAAGAAAACAGCTGCAGATCGTCACCTCTTTTATCCTTATCCACATGATATTTGTCATATTCCCCCTGCACAATGTCATGCCCCACCTGAGCCGTGTTCCCAAACTACCATAAACCCTCCCTGACGACGCTTTATATGCTATACTCATTGGATTCATTTTACATAGAGATCTCCACTATTTCCGCAAAATTTTGTGTGCCCTTTAGGGTATAACTCGTCCGACGCGACAATCACGGCCTACGATCATTCGGTTAATTTGCAGACACTCCCGGGCCCAAAAGCTACAGCAGCCATTCATTTGAAATATCCTGAGGCCCCGGTTATATTCATCGCACCGCCCGCATCGTGGCAAGCGCCGGTAGCCAATAAACGGCAAACAAGCAGGAGATAAAAAAAAGCAAACCCCATATATGCTTTCACACAGAGGTTTGCTATCAGAACATTTTTCTTTATGGCAGGCTGCTATGGCAAAAACGGCCTGCCAGAGCTTGTTGTTGAAAAAAGGACATCCCGGCAAGTCTTGCTTGATGTTTACTATATTCTCACATATGCTTTTATAGTGGCAATTCTCTTACCTTTAGATTTTCCATAAGGAGCTACCGTATATTCGCCAACACAGCTCGGTACAATAAAGGTTTCTGCATAATGTACCACAAAGGGGTCAAATTTTCCTGTTGGCGATGTTACAACAGCCTCTTCCCCTTCAACTAAATTAAGCATATTAACTGACCCGCCAGTATTGTGTTTCACCTCTTTATCAAACCAGTGCCTCCTGGTTTCAATAAACTCCAATTCATGAAGTCCAGTTCTTTCCTCCCTGATTCCATCTTCCTCTTTTATAAGATCGACTCTATTTAATAAATTAGCCTGAACCCATTTAGTATTTCTATCATGTTGAATCACGTTTTTTCCATGCTCTATATGAACAGGTCTTGGTATCCCATCAAGGCCTACCCTACCCCAATCCCAAAGTTTCATTGTAAAGATATAGGGAGTTGCGCTTATTTCAAGTACCATGGCATTCTTGCCTGAACAATGGATGGTTCCGGCAGGGATCAAAATGTGATCATGTTTTTTTATGGAGAACTTATTTATGTACTTGGTATCATCGAAGGTTTCTCCCTTACGCTGCGCCTTTTCTAGCGCCGGAATTAAATTTTCCCTATTGACTCCGTCTTTTATGCCAAGATAAACACAGGCATCCGCTTCCGCATCTAAAATATAGTAGCTTTCATCCTGGGTATAATGCATTCCAAAGTTTTCTTGAATATACTCTGTTAATGGGTGTACCTGAAGACTTAAGTTGCCGCCTCCCATAGTATCCAAGAAATCAAATCGGATAGGAAATTCAAGTCCAAATCTTGAATGAACTTTAGGACCTAAAAGCTCATTTGGCTTCCTGAATACAATATTAATAGCCGCGATTTCAATCACGACATCATCTATTTTTAAATATACTGAGTTTTCTTCCGGTACTCCATCAAAGCACCAGGCGAAATTATTATACGTTTTCCTTAGATCACATACTTCCTCCATCCATTTTCCACCCCAAATTCCTTCATCAAAATAAGGTACCAACCTAAACGGTTTTTTCGAGGCTTGGTCTAAAGCTCCTCTAAAGGCATTCCCTGTAATCATCTTCGGATCATCTTTTCGATTCGTATCAATTAAATAATCTATATCATCAAATAACGATCTCTTATGCCTGTCCAATACTCTCCATTCGACGAAATAGGCTCGCTTATATTTTCTAAGAATGTCTTCATTAAAATTACCTGCACCCCAGTTATCTAATTCTTTAGATCTTAGTCTCTGTTGTATTTCCCATCTTGCCATATCTCCATAAATCAGTATATCTCCCTTGGTTATTAAAGCTGCCCCTATTCCATATACAATAACCACTCCATGATCTACTTTGTCTATAGTTTCTTTTAATACACTCAGAAGCTTCTCATCATAAAATTCAATGAGTTTATGAACTGATAACACACCAAATACCCTATCTTCCGTAATATTTCTATCTAATTTTTTTCTTATAATATGTTCAGGCAGTTTGGCTTCTTCCGAATAAATGATCTTCTCTGCACCAATTCTATTAATAAGACTTGTTTCCAATTCCTCTTTTCTTACTCCATGGTAATAATCAATAACAATGACCATCTTCTGTTTGTTAGACTTTCTAATGGTTTTATGTAAAATTTCCAGAATCCTATCATACCCTCTCACGGCGTTGTCCCTGTACCCGTCTATTTCGATCATAGGTGCTTTATCATAATTAGCTGTTCTACCTTTAAAATACATACCATCGCTCCTTTACCTTTTAAAGAATATTAGTATAATATTATATCGTTATAACATTTTCCAATATAAAAATACTTCCCTGCACTGTTTGTCATGTGTTCACTTCAATGAAGTAGGAATATTTATCTCCCCGGTAAAAAGACTCGGTATATTCTACGGTCTGCCTGTTATGGTCAAAGGAAATCCGGGTTCGCTTCAGCACAGGACTTCCCTTAACAATTTCAAGATCCTCGCTAATTTTATCAAAGGCCTCAACTGCTTCGAAATGCTCCTGTATTTTAGCAATTTTAGTATTATTATGGGTAGCAATAAACTCATAAAGAGAACCAAAATATACCGTACTATCCAGGGGGAGATTCATCGCCTTTTTAAAATAAGTAATAAAAACTACAATCGGAACATCATCAACGCATCGAATTCGGTATACTTGGTAAACATCGTCATTCTCCTGAATTCTTAAGGCATTGGCAATTCGTTTACCCGCCTTTTGCACTCTTATTATGGCTAATTTTGTTACAGCCCGCAGACCTTTTTCTTGCATTTCATTTGTAAAACTCATTATTTTGTTCAACTTTTCTTGAATCTTGCCGGTATTTCCGATAACCTCAGTACCTTTTCCCCGTTGTCTTAATAAATAACCTTCGTTTGCCAGCTCAATAATCGCCTGCCGAACCGTAATCCGGCTAACATTAAAATACTTTTGCAAATCGACTTCACTGGGTATGATTTCTCCAGGAAGAAATTCTTCATTTTCTATTTTTTTCCGTAAATATTCCTTAATTTGTAGGTATAGGGGCATTGCGCCCCTGCTATAATCCAGATCTTCCAACTTAGGTACACCTCACTACGATCTCCCGCTTTATTATAACATTATATCATTATTCCCTTATGCGTCAAAGTGTACCCTTTGTTCCATAGCAATC
Source organism: Propionispora hippei DSM 15287 (assembly GCF_900141835.1). NCBI lineage: Bacteria > Bacillati > Bacillota > Negativicutes > Selenomonadales > Sporomusaceae > Propionispora > Propionispora hippei. Next base: position 23,196 of record NZ_FQZD01000034.1, read on the forward strand.
CAGGCCTTTCATGATTTTTATCTTATCATAAAAGGCCTATTGTCTTTCTCCCAATCTTGAGCCCAGCTACCTGGCTGTTTTTTGAGCACTTCCCCACCGTTTGCTGTTACCGTCTTACTGGCGAAGTACATACGGCACCGATGGAAACAATCTCCGCCACATTGATCCATACAATTTGACCGGCTACATAGGGACAGGAAGGCTGCGTAAGGGCCATAACCAAGAACTCTTCTTCCTTTTTCTTTTTAAACGGTTTTTGGTATTCTGTAGTTTCAGTCTCTTCCGTTTCACTATCTTTACAATCTTCGTACTCACTGTAATCACTTTCACATTCAGACGATTCTCCGCCCATACCGGCAAAAGAAATGGAAATATGTTTACCCCGTTTAAAGTCAAGCTGGCTTTCCGCTAAAACCACACCGGTAAACACGCCTTGCCGCCTATGCCTGCTATGGCCTCCCGTTGCTGCCGTAGTCAGTACGGTGACCGGAGAACCAAATTCCAGTTTAAAACCACCCGGATAATTCATATACAACATTCTCACCTCGCCGAAACTTATGTCTACTATATATTATTCCACCCATACCGTGATGTGCTTGCCACAGTACGTGTTACCAATTGTGGGCCGCCATTTTCTTTTTCCGTTCGGAAATATTCTCAAAACAGGGCTGTAACAGGCGAAGTTGCAGGTATTCTTGTTAAGTAACCATCCCTTTAGCGACTGCATACTATGAAGTAGGTAACCCAAATACATTAACAAAGGAGCGATTACGATATGGGTCTTCCTAAAGGTTTAGACTTTGCCGGCGGGGCCATTGTTACCCTGGTGTTAGACGATTTTCAGCAGCTTACCGGCCGTTTTATCGGTGTTCTGGATGATGACCGCAAGCAATTCAAAGGAGGCCATCATGATCCTTGTAAACCCGAGCCTGATCCCTGCTGCAAAAAGCCGGAACCACCAGATCCCTGCTGCAAACCTGGTCATTTAGAAGTAGAAGTGGAAGACAGCCGCGAATTTTTGGTATTGCAATTATCGGAAGCCTCCGGAGTAACCTCGCTTACTTCGGCTACTCCTACTATTGTAGGCGGTGTGGTGACTGCGGTTGCCCTTGGTTTTACCTCCACCAGCTTCGCGGCCGGCTCATTTGTCGCCATCAATGTAGACCGGATTATTTATGCCGCCACCGGCGGTGTAACCAGTACCTTCACTATTCCCATCATCTTATAGTTTGCTTAGTCAGTCTGAAAAACAACAACTCCACTTGCTTACGGCAAGTGGAGTTGTTGCTTTCGGAACGGATATAACTATATTCCAATTAAAACCTTAAATTCCAGCTACCCCCTTGCAAGGAATAATAAATAAACAAAAGTAAATAATACTAAAAAGTTAGATCCTGTTTCCGGCATTTGGGGTGAAGAGCATCTACAAAAAATTCTTAAAACGTATACGCTTTTTGCAATCTTTACAGGAACAGCGCTCTACACCCCTTGCACCATCTGCGGACGTCACTCAGGGTGTCATCAGTTCCAATTTAGAAGCTAATTTAACCTATCTGAAGCGGGCTATTGGGAAAAGCAGCGACATGATTTTCCGGGAATTTAAAATCGGTGATCCGTCCCAAACCAAGGCATTTATCTGTTTTATTGATGGCTTGGCCGATAAGGAAAAAGTGGATGACCATGTGATCAAGGCCCTGATGATTGATGCCCGCGATACAGGAAACACCAATCAGGCCTTGCCCCAAGATACTTATACACTTGTAAAGGAAAGCATTCTCAGTGTCTCGGAGCTCACGGAATCACAATTCTTTAATAAAACCTTGGACAGCATTTTATCAGGCTCTGTTGTTTTATTCATCAATGGCTATGATACCGCTTTTATTCTGGGGCTACGGGGCTGGAGCACAAGAAACATTTCCGAACCGAATACGGAAAATGCGATCAGAGGTCCCCGTGAAGGATTTACCGAGACACTGCGCGTCAATACGTCCATGCTCCGGCGAAAAATCAAAAATCCTAACCTGGTTTTGGAAACTAAAAAACTTGGCCGACAGACCCGCACCGATGTTTGTATTGCCTATATCAGCGGTATTGCCAATGAAAATATTCTGAAGGAAGTAAAAACCCGGCTTGACCGGATTGCTACCGATGCCATTTTAGAATCGGGATACATTGAACAGTACATTGAAGATAATCCCTTTTCCCCTTTTTCCACGATTGGCAACTCAGAAAAGCCGGATATTGTAGCCGCCAAACTACTGGAAGGGCGGATCGCCCTGCTCTGCGACGGCACCCCCTGCGTGCTTACCGTTCCTCATTTATTTGTCGAAACATTTCAGTCCGCCGAAGATTACTATTCCCGTCCCTATTTATCTACCGTGGTGCTTTGGCTCCGTTTAATAGCCTTCCTCATTACCTTAACGGCCCCTGCCTTATATGTAGCGTTAGAGACCTTTCACCAGGAGATGATTCCTACCGTTCTCTTAATTACGGCGGCGGCGGCAAGAGAAGGGATTCCTTTTCCGGCCTTTCTTGAAGCCCTGATCATCGGAACTATATTTGAAATACTAAGGGAGTCCGGTGTCCGGATGCCCCGTCCCATCGGGCAGGCAATCAGCATTGTCGGCGCGCTGGTTGTCGGAGAAGCGGCCGTACGGGCAGGTATCATCAGTGCGCCTATGGTCATTATCGCAGCGTTAACAGCCATTACCGGCTTCATTCTGACCCCCCTGTTGGACGCAATTGTACTATTTCGCTTTACCTTGCTTGGCTTGGCCGCCATCTTTGGCTTATACGGCGTTACCCTGGGCATTCTTTTCATTCTTGGCCATTTGTGTTCCCTACGCTCGTTTGGTTCACCTTATTTAGCCCCATTTGCGCCTACAATAAAAGCCGAATTAAAAGATTCCCTGGTTCGGGTTCCCTTATGGATGATGCGTTCCCGCCCCAAATCGATTACCTGGAAACGTTCACGGCGCCAGGCTGTTTCAGCAAGATCGCACACCCCCGCCCCGGAGGAAGGTGACACTGAATGATCCGGACTTTTTATATTCTGGTAATAGTCTTCCTCTGCCTTACGCTGTTAACAGGCTGCTGGAGCCGCAAAGAATTAAATGAGCTTGGCATCGTTCTGGCGGTCGCCCTGGATCAGGACCCGCAAAGTGACGGTATCCTTTTAACAGCACAAGTGGTAAAACCGGGAGCACTGAAGCAAGAAGGCGGCAACGGCGGTGAAAAAGAACCGGTCCAGCTCATTACTGCCAAAGGTGCTACCATAGCCGATGCTATCAAAAACATGTCCAAGGAACTTGATCGAAAACCGTTTTTTTCTCACAATAAGCTGGTAGTCATCGATGAGCAGCTTGCCCGTAAAGGCTTATTGCCGCTTTTAGATTTTTGGGGAAGATCTACCGAAATACGCCCCATACTCTGGCTGTTCATCGCCAAAGGAGTACCGGCCAGAGAAATCATCAGCGAAAAACACGGAATCGAAAATATCCAGGCAACCTATTTAAATGCACTCATTAGGCGCAATACGTTTCATTCCGAAGCCAGTACCCCCAGTCTATTGGAATTTTTAAAAGATCTTGGCAGTGATACGAATGATCCTTTTACAGGAGCTGTGGAGATTGTGGACGTCCTGCCCTCAACCGATAAAGAAGGAGCAGCTAAAGGGGTCAGACTGGCCGGCACCGCTGTATTCAAGAAAGATAAACTGGCCGGTTTTCTTACTGACCGTGAGACAAGAGGCCTCAATTGGGTGATCGGAGAAGTAAAGAACGGAATGATCCAGGTTCCCTCTCCGAAAGAAGCCGGTAAATTAATTACGATTAACATTAAAGACGCTACCTGCCATATCAAACCTGAATTAATAAATGGAAACTACAGTTTTACCATTAAAATTTCCGAAGAAGGCGACATTGCCGAAGAGCAGAGCCTTGACGATATTACTAAGCTTCCGGTCCTGGCGGAAATCAACCAGGCACAGCAGCAGGTTATTGAAGCAGAAGTCAGAGATACGATTCATAAGGTACAAAAAGAATATGGTACCGATATTTTCGGGTTTGGTAAAATGCTGTACGCCGACTACCCTGATGAATGGCAAAAGATTAAGACTGACTGGCCGGACATCTTTCCCCACGTGGAATATACGCTAAAAGTTACCACAAAAATAAGAAGGACCGGATTACTCCAAAAATCCCTCATCGAAAAGGAAGGGCCGGAGCCGGAAGTAAACAGCAGAAACAGACCCTATGATATGCTAAAAGAAGAATGATTCGCAGCCCCGGTGACTTGGTTGACGGATCATCCAACGGTATGTCAGCAAGAGGTGCAATTTTTTAAAAACAAACTTCATTCACTTTTTTTGCGGGGGAAACAGCAATGAAAACCAAAGTACGCATCAGCAACTATCAGATTTTTTGCTTACTGGTTATGCATTCTTTAGGCAGTTCCACCATCTTTGCCCTGGGAATACGGGCCAAACAGGATGCCTGGCTTGTCGTCCTGTCCGGTCTGGTCCTTGGCTTTGGCATCATATGGCTGCACACGGAATTGCAGAAGCACTACCCGGAGAACAATCTGACCGAGATCAATGCAGCCGTCTTAGGGAAATTTTTAGGCAGCCTTGTCACGCTTTCCTTTGCCGGCTATTTTATCTGGGTCTCCACTTTAAATTTCAGTGAATTTGCCGAACTTATCGGTATCACCATACTTCCCGACACTCCCATTTTGGCGATTCAGTGCACTTTTATCCTGCTCATCATCTATCTTACCTATAACGGCATAGAAGTACTGGCCCGGATGAGTGAGTTTCTCATGCCTATCGTCATGTTATCCCTTATACTGATGTATGGATTAACCGTCATATCCGGCAATGCCCATCTTCTGGAACTGCAGCCCATTCTTGCCAATGGAATAAAGCCCGTTTTAGCAGAGGTTTATCCCTCTTTTTCCACTTTTCCCTACGGCGAAGATGTCGTTTTTCTTATGTTTTACTGTTATTCAAACAACACCAAACTGATTCGAAAGTACGCATTTTCCGCGATCTTCCTGCTAGGTGCCTCACTGGTCGCTTCCACCATACTGATCATCGCCGTGCTGGGCGTCCCCCTTGCGGCAGCGACAACCATTCCCTTGATCGAAGTTGTCAAGATGATTAATATTGGCAACATCATTACCAATATCGATGCCATTGCCGTCATCGTGATTTTTGTCGGCGGACTATTTAAAGCCATGCTGTTTTTTTACGGCTCGGTGCTGGCCCTGACAACCCTGCTTAAGCTAAAAAGAAAGAGGGTTATCATCGCTATGGCAATATTTCTGGTCTGGATTAACCTGACCGCCATACCCAATTTTGTTTTCCACCGTTTTATCGGAATCTCCTTCGGCAACAGTTATATTCATGAACTTTATACCATTTATCTCCCGTTGATGCTGTTGATCATTACCTGGCTGAAAGCATTCAACAGTAAATTAAAAACCGCCGGTGATGGCCAAAAGACCCGCTCATGCACAACTACAGAATATTGCCGGGAAGGAGATTAGCCATGCCGACACTGGAGCTTTTACAAAACGTCGGGCCCTATCCGGCCAGCATCTATCTGAGCGGCTTGTTCTCGCTCTTTTTTACCGGCCTTGTTGCCGTCTACTATGTCTTTGTCTGCCTTTATTCCTTTGTGCGCCGCTAAAACAAAAAACCTTACACAGCAAGTGGCATGATAGCTACTCGCGTGTAAGGTTTATACCTTTTTATAAAGGAAAATCCTTATTGATTTTTTTATGGGTAAAGCGCCGGGAACGGTTGGCATACTCCTCTACAATATGGCCGTTGCCGATCACCTTATATTTATAGATAATCATACCTTCCAGACCGACCGGACCGCGGGCGTGAATCTTGCTGGTACTGATTCCCACTTCAGCGCCAAATCCGTAACGGAAGCCGTCGCTAAACCGGGTCGAACAGTTCCACATCACATTGCCGGAATCCACATATTCCATAAACTGTGCGGCCTTTTCCCGGTTTTTGGTGATGATGCTGTCAGTATGGCCGGAACCATAGGTATTGATATGCCGGACAGCATCCTCCAGACCGGCAACCAGCCTGATAGCCAGCTTATAGTCAAGATACTCGGTCTTCCAGTCCTCTTCCGTAGCCGCCGCGATGGGAATAATGGAACAGGTTTTAGGACAGCCAACCAATTCCACCTGCTTTTTATCCAGCTCGGCTTTGAGTCTGGGTAAAAATTCCGGTGCCACTCGCTCGTGAACCAGCAGCGTCTCCAATGCGTTACACACTGAAACATACTGAGTCTTGGAATCGGTAACCAGCCTGACCGCCATAGCCACATCAGCCTCATCGTCTACATAGGCATGGCAAATTCCGTCGGCGTGGCCCATAACGGGAATCTTGGAGTTATTCATAATGTACTGGACAAACTCATTGGAACCGCGGGGAATAATCAAATCAATATAACAGTCCATTTTCAGCATGGCGCTGACATCCTCGCGGGTTTCTAAGAGCGCCAGCCAGTTGGCCGGCAGGCCGGCTTCCAGCGTAGCCTGCCGGATTACCTCGGCCAGCATCCGGTTGGTTTCGCGGGCTTCCGAGCCGCCTTTTAAGAGTACGCTGTTGCCGCTTTTCAGGCAAATGGTGGAAATCTGAACCAGCGCATCGGGGCGTGATTCAAATATCACACCGATCACACCGATCGGACAGGTCACCCGGTACAGCTCCAAGCCTTCATCCAATTCGGTGGCCAGCATAGTTTTGCCTACCGGGTTTTCCAAACCAATCAGGCTATGAATTCCGTCAATGGCATCCTGCAGTTTTGCCTCATCAAATTTCAGGCGCTTGAGTAAAGGAGCCGCCAACTTTTCCTGTTCACTCCGTCTCAGATCCGCCTCATTGGCCTTTATAATTTCGTCTTTACGCGCCAGAAGCGCTTCGGCAATGCGGGCCAACGCGTGATTTTTCAGTTCCGCACCGGCTCCGGCCAACTGGATTGAAGCTTCCTTCACCTGCCGCGCCAACGTCTCCATACTCATACCTTTACCCTCCTGAGTAAGCCTACCCATTGTAGTATTACCGTATTTTACATCGTTACTACTTCGCTGTTGTTAAAGTCATTTCCTGCCGCTTTGCCGGGAATTAAGCGTCTCCCGGATGGCTTTGTAAATACAAAAGGGCACGCCAAAACTCCCATCCCCTGTGCCTAAGTCAATGCCGCTCCGGTTGGCGCCATGAAAATCGGTGCCGCCCGACGGCAGTAAATCAAATTCGGCAATCAGTTCATCGGCATAGGCAGTTTCGGCAGGACTGAAGGAAGGATAGAACCGTTCCAGCCCGTCAAGCCCTTTTTCTTTTAAATACATTATATGTTTTTTCATCTCTGCCGGTGAATAGCCGGCCAGCCCAATCCGTTTGGTATAATGGGCCAAGAAGGAAAGTCCGCCTGCTGCCTTTATTGTTTTCAAAGCACTTTCCACCGTCCACATTTCAGCTTCGCCATAGGGAATTCTATCCAGATAAATATCCCATACGTCCTGCGGTTCGGCACATAAGCGATTCGCCATAAAATATCGCAATACCGCATACCGGTCCAAATATTGGCCGGCCTTGTAAGATATAAGGAGTTCACGGGTTATAGCGACACCCTGTTCGTTCAACCGGGCGATAATCCCATCAATACTGGCATCCCGGTTCTGTTTAATCCTTTGATAAGCTTCGGCAAATTCGCGGTTATATAGATCAATGCCCAGACCAAGAATATGCAGGGTTTTGCCGTCCTCATAACAGGCGCTGATTTCAATACCCGGCACAAGTTGAACCTGGTATTCACCAGCCGCCTGCTGCGCTTCGGCAATTCCTTCAATACAGTCATGGTCGGTCAGTGCAATCACGCCGATACGGTTCCTGGCTGCAAGTTCAATCACTTGCCGCGGGCTTAGCGTGCCATCCGATAAATAGGAATGTGTATGTAAGTCAATCTCGGCCGGCATAAAAATACCCCCTATTTTGTTAGCACGATTATACTATACCGACAAAAAAAGAGTCAAGGAAACTTCTCCTTGGCTCCATTATGTTGACTGGCTTTAATGGTACCGCTGCCTACGGTGATTGAGGAATACATAACTTAAAAACAGTGTGACAAAAACAACATTCAGGCCTATAAAAAATACTTTCTGCGATACTCCCAGAATAGGCTGAATATACTGTCCGACAAAGACGAAGAAAATAAATGATGGGAGATATGCCATACAATAGAGAAGGCCCAGTCCGAATAAAATGACGAGCAGGTTTCGCATTTCATCGTCCCCTTCCAAACATTTTTCCTCCTACTATAATTGTATGACTCTTTAGATAATTCCGTCAATACATTTATCGATTTATTTTATTACCTGTTTTTTATGTTTCCAGCATGGCCGTAATCCGGTTTAGCTGTTGAAGCGCTGCAGGTTCAATTTTCAGGGTACGTGTCGCCTGTCCCGACCCGCCATAAACAAAATCATAGCGAAACAAGCGCCGGTCTAAAATATAAGGCACCGAAAGGCCGATCATCGGAACACAGCCTGCAGCAAAGCCCGTTACCTGTTCGACTTCCTTCCGGCTTGCCAGGCAAACCCGTTTGCAATTTACCAGAGCGGCAATTTCCTTAAAGTTAACTTTTCCGCGGTCACCGGCTATCACCAGCGCCTTATACCCATCCTCTGTTTTTAAAAACAGGGTAGGTGCCGTCTGACCCTCGACGATATGAAAATAAGCAGCACCCTCCTGCACTGAAAGTAGGGGAGTATCATGCAATATCAATTCGTATGCGTAACCACTGTTTCGCAGCAGGTTTGCGACTCTATCCATAAGCTGCCTACTCGCCAACGGCTTTTTGCCGTGCTAATCCGCCAAGAAATCCAGATAAGGCCCGAAGCTCCTGCATCAGTAAAAAATATTCCTGGGGATACAGAGACTGGGGACCGTCGCATAGGGCGATCTCCGGGTTGGGATGCATCTCAATCATGATGCCGTCCGCCCCGGCGGCCAAAGCGGCCAGAGACATCGGGGCCACCAGATCGCGCCGGCCAGTTGCATGACTGGGATCGACGATGACCGGCAGATGGCTGGCTTGCTTTAGCGCCGGAATAACACTCATGTCCAGCGTATTCCTGCTATGCGTAGCAAAGGTGCGAATTCCCCGTTCGCAAAAAACAACTTGTTGATTGCCTTCGCACAAAATATATTCGGCCGCCTGAAGCCATTCGTCCATAGTTGCTGCAAGCCCCCGCTTTAATACGACCGGTTTCTGGGATCGTCCCGCCGCTTTAAGCAGGGAAAAGTTTTGCATATTCCGGGCGCCAATCTGTAACAGGTCTGCATACTGTGCCACGACCGGCACTGCGTCCGGCTCCAGCACTTCCGTAACAATTTTTAACCCGGTCAGGGCACGGGCCTCCGCCATATACTCCAGTCCCTTCTCAGCCAGGCCCTGAAAATCGTAGGGCGATGTCCGCGGCTTAAAGGCGCCGCCCCGCATAATCTGCGCGCCGCCCTGACGTACCAGTCTGGCCGTAGCCAATAGCTGCTCCTTCGATTCCACGGCACAAGGGCCGGCAATAAACACTTTGGCGGTGCCGCCAATAACCACATCGCCTACGCGGATGACCGTATCTTCAGCCTTATATTCCCGGGAAACCAGTCTGTAACCTCCCATATCATACCCTCCTTATCACTTCTTAATATGTTGAGTATAAAAAGTAAGAATGATCCGCCTGTGCCAAATTCTTCTGGACACCGGCAGAAAGATTTTATGCTTTGTAACAATACAAAAAAGCCATTTCCCCGGTAAGGGGCAAATGACTTTGCGGTGCCACCCTTATGGACGCTATGCTTTCTCCAAAGAAAACACAAAAGCTATTCCACCCGCGAAGGGATGAAATAGCTCGTAATGCCACCCTTTTTCGAAAACCTGCGTTTTCCTCTGTTCAGGCACGGGATATTGCTATCCGATACCCTAGCCCGCTAACGTTGGCGTACGGCCCAGCCTACCAATCCAAGGACCTTCGGTGGGCAGCTCACGGGGCCATTCCATAGCACCTTATAGGCCGGTCATTGCACCTTCGGAAACTCCGATCACCGGCTCGCTGAACTAAAGGAGAAAGCTATGTACTCATCCCGCTCAATGCTGTTATACATTCAGTTGTTATAGAATATGATATCCTGTAAAATACTGTATGTCAAGAAGAAATCTATTGTATCATAGATGCTATCGATCGGCCAACGGTGTAAAGTACCAGCATGCCGGTAAATAAAATAACCGGATGGGTACGCCATTTATAAGTTTTCATTCCAATCACCTCGCTCACATATGTAAGGATAAAAAACAATTATGACAAGGCTGTGACAAACAGCCTTTATTGTCTCTGCTTTTAGTATGCCCTGTTGCCGGGAGATTTATTCCCCCCAAGGGTATGAAGACACGCCCTAGACTTTTTGCTAATACTCCCAGAAAATTGCCTGAATCTCCTCCAGGCTAGCGGTCTGGGTTAATGCCAGCATCAGCAAAATCCGGGCCTTTTGCGGGTTCAGATTATCGGCGGCAATAAACCGGTACTGATCATCATCAACGGCTCCATTGCGGGTAACCACACCGCTGCCCACCCGTGTGCTCCGCACCACGACAACACCTTGCTTCTGAATCCCGCCCAATACGTCTTTCATGTGCTTTGACATATTGCCGTTGCCAAGTCCGGCATAGACAAGGCCTTTGGCGCCGGCCTCAGCAGCCGCACAAGCCAAGGTACCCCGGTCGTTGACATGACCGTAAATAATGTCCACCTGCGGCAGTTCGTTTATTTTCTCTATCGGAAAGGAAGTCATATACGTATGCTTGCGAATCGGCATCCGGTAAAAATAAGGCGTACCGTCCACGACATAGCCAAAATTGCCCACATCAGGCGTCTTAAAAGTATCCTGCAGCGCCGTATTGGTCTTGGTCACCTCACGGCTGCAATGAATAGTATCATTTAAGGTAACCAGTACGCCCTTACCCCAGGCCTGGGGACTGGACGCCAAAATAACTGCGTTATATAGATTCATCGGCCCGTCACAGCTAAGCGAAGTGGATGGGCGCATTGCGCCGACCAGAACCACCGGCTTTTCACTGTTGACCACCAGATTCAAGAAATAAGCCGTCTCCTCCAGCGTATCAGTACCATGGGTGACAACAACTCCGTCCACATCTTCCCGCTCCAGCAGGCTGCTGACCCGTCGCGCCAGCTCCAGCCAAACTTCATGGGTCATATCGGCACTGTCCAACTGAACAAACTGTTCGCTGGTGATATTGGCAATCGTCTTAAGCGGAGTGATTTGGCTGATAATATCGTCGACCGTTAAAATAGCCGACCGGTAGCCGGTTGTGTCGGTCGCAGAAGGCGATACGCCGGCAATGGTGCCGCCTGTAGCTAAAACTGCAATATTTTTCATACTTTCATTCCCTTCAGATGTACATAGTATACACCTAATTCAATACTTTTTCCATATTCAATATATCACTATACATAAAAATCCTGAAAAATCGTTTTCAGCCCTAGTGATTCGCCAACGTAGAAAGTGCAAATTAATTTGCGGGAATTTTTCCGCAAGGCAAGACGGAGGAAACGCACCTATCAAACATAGGTAAGTCGACGACAACGAGGCCTTGCGGAGAAAGTACCGTAAAGGAATCGTAGTTTCAGCGTTGGTGGACCACTAGTTTCCCATCGAAAAAAATTATACAAATTCTGTATAATAGCTTACAATGAAAGGAAAGCAGAAAGCAATACCCAGATTTTTTTATAAACCAGGGGGAGGTCCGATGAATTATGCAATTAAATGATATTCAAAACCGCGTGTCCAGCTTTGTTGCTACCAGTCCCCTCAACTGTTTGGAGGAATTGCAGTCACTAAAGCTGTATGGTGAACCGTTGGTAGGGATCGCCAGCGTCGGCGATCCCTATTTCGACCGTCTTAAGGAGCCGGACGCCATCGGCAGCCGGCATCTTTCGCCGGCTGAATGGCTGCCTGGCGCCGTATCGGTTGTTTCTTATTTCCTTCCGTTTACCGAAGAAATCCGCCGGCCAAACCGCCGGCCGGGAGTAGCCGCCCGGGAATGGCTGTACGGCCGCATAGAAGGGGAACTCTTCAATAACGCCCTGCGCCGGCACCTAACAGATACCTTTCGACAAACCGGCTGGCAGGCGCTTGCTCCGGCTCTTGATAAACGCTTTGCCGTTTTGGAGCGACGCAGCAACTGGTCGGAACGGCATGTCGCCTTTATTGCCGGTCTGGGGACCTTCAGCCTGAGCCGTTCACTCATTACCCGGCAGGGTTCAGCCGGCCGCTTCGGCAGTCTGATTGTCGATGCTTATCTGGAGCCAACACCCCGCCCTTATGAAAGGATTGACGAATACTGCACCAAATGCGGTGCCTGTATCTTGCGCTGTCCCCCGCTGGCCATCAGCGAAGCAGGCAAGAACAACACGGTCTGCGCCGAATATCTTGACCGTGTCCTGGCCCGTTACCGTCCCCGTTATGGCTGCGGCAAATGCCAGACAGGCGTCCCGTGCGAAGAAAAAATTCCGCTGCCATAAAAAATAAGTAAAACCAGGAAAGTTTAGGGTGTCAACCCGAAAGCTTTCCTGGTTTTTCATACGCTACGCTTCAGCCTTGCTTAAAGCCTCGATGATTTGAACACCGGCACTGGTCCCCAGCCGTTCTGCTCCGGCTTCAATCATCTGCAGGGCCGTCGCCAGATCGCGAATGCCGCCGGCCGCTTTTACCTTAGCGACATCGCCGACAATCCGTTTCATGAGCGCTACATCCTCCACCGTAGCTCCGCCTGTCCCGAAACCCGTGGAGGTTTTTATAAAGTCCGGTTTTACAGCCATCGCTGTTTTTGCTAAAAATATTTTCTCCGCTTCGGTTAAATAGCAGTTTTCAAAAATCACCTTGGAAATCACATTTTTCTCCCTGCATAGCTCGACAATGTCCTGCATTTCCCGTTCGATATATTCGTAATTCTTATTCTTCAGCTCAGCAAGATTAACGACATAATCAATTTCATCCGCGCCCCGGGCGATGGCATCTCCCGTTTCAAACAGTTTGCACGCCAGCGTAGTCTGTCCCAAGGGAAAACCGACCGCTGCCCCAACATGTACCGGCGAACCGTTCAACAATCTTTTGCAGCGTTCCACTTGCGCCGGATTAATGGCCACCATTTTGAAATCATACCGTCTTGCTTCATCACATAACTGCCGGAACATAGATTCATCAGCAAACGCCTTAAGATTAGTGTGATCCACCATATTAGCCAATTGCCTTACGGAAAGCTTCATTCTTCATCCTCCTGTATTGCATATTGACAGCAACAGGGCTCACTGACCATTACCAGTTGAGCCCTGCCTACCCTCGTTTATTGTTTATATTTCATGTCGACTGTTTCCACATGATACAGGAACCAGTTATTAAGAAACGGAATGATTTGTCTGGCCTTACTGTACTCGCCTCGCTCAATGCAGGCTCTGCATTCCCTGACCTTTTCCAGATACAGCTCGTGTTGTATGGATTGTATCTCCAGATCACTGCTGTCTATTTCCCGCAAAAACTGTTCCTCACGACAAAAATGACTCTCGGCATGCTGGACAAGCTCGTTTAGCAACAGGTTGATCAGACTCCGATTCTGCTGCAAAGTCACTAGTTCATGTAGATGGCCAATCAGCTCCGTCATCTTCTGGTGATCGGCATCCATAGTGGGATTATTTACACTAAAGTTATCATTCCAAACTTTGAATGTCATAATAATACCCCCTTATGTAATTGTCGTATTACATAAATTATAGATGCGATGAAAAAAATCCTGCTTAAAAATTCAAGCAGGATGACAATTTTATCATTTATTTTTGGACAAACAACGGGCTGCCCTGCATCGTTGCTGCCAGGACAGCCCTGCTCTCCACTCCGTGTATTTAGGGAACCACTGATTTATTCGCACCGCGCAGCCAGGCAGGCTCATTAAATCAACAGTTCCCTAGCTTATAAGGAAAGCGTCACGCCGCCGACCAAGCCTTTGGCTGTAACATCGCTCTTTGCGTCGTCGTTAAAGATGACTCCCTTATATTTGGTATCACGGTAACCCAGGTTCAGTTTTGCATTATCCGTCATGCTGTAGCTAAGTCCCAATTCATAACCGGAAACACGGGTGCCGGTGCTTAAAACACCGTAGGCTTTAGTCTTAGGCGCAATCGGCAGGCTGCCGGCCACTCCCACAACAACCCCATTGCGTTTGGGCCCTCCGTCAGCCTGGGTCTGCGTCACACCGCCAAATAAAGATACATTGGCAATGGTATCGATCATATTATTGACCAGTACGAGCTGCTGCGCTTTGATGTCGCTGCTGCCATGCAACGGATTATCGGTTTTAAAATCATTGTATGTATACTGACCGGCGTAGCCAAAACCAACCCCAACGGTAAGCGCGTAACCGACATTTTGTTTGCCGTCCACTTTTACATTATCGCTGGACAAATTCGGGGAACCCATATTCAGATCAAGCGATACATGTCCCAAAGAATAACTCGGCATGGGACTGGCGCTGCAAACCGCAGTAGTAGCAAGCATCATACCGCACAGTATACCTAACATTTTTTTCATAAGTAAAAATCTCCTTTTCGGGTAGTCTCGTAGAAATTTTACACTACCATTATTATAATTCAATAATAATCATAGACTACCACATTACTTATGTCAACTGTAATGCCTGCCGTAAAAATCTGGCAATACCGCCTGCCGCGGGAGTCCCACGGTTAATCACACCGTAGTCAAGACTTCTTATTACTGTTTTTCCGGCTGATTATCTTTTTTATTCATCCCCAGACCATAGTATGACGCAACAACCAGTCCGAACCAGACCGGGGCAATATACAGAGCGACACGGGTATCGGCATCCATAAACATGACAAACACGACAAAAAGCAAGAATACCAGCCCGGCCCAAGTGGAAAATGGCGTGTGCGGCATCGGATACTTAATCTGCCCAATTTGCTCGTCAGTTAAGGTCTGCCGGTATTTTTTCTGAACCAGCAGGATTACCCCCCAGATCCAAAGCGCTCCAAAGGTAGCCACGCTGGTAACATAGGTGAATACATGAGCCGGGATCAAATAATTAAGCACCACGCCAATCAGCAAAAAAACGGCCGAAACCAGAATCCCCCGCACCGGTACCTGATCGTTGCTCAACTGACGGAAAGCTGCAGGCGCTTTGTCCTGCAAAGCCAGATTGTACAGCATCCGGCCAGTGCTGAACAGCCCGCTGTTGCAAGAGGAAAGCGCAGCCGTGAGGACCACGAAATTAATGATGCCGGCAGCCGCCCGGATGCCAAGCTTATTAAAGGTAAGCACAAAGGGACTGCCCATCGTGCCGATTTGGTTCCAGGGATACAATGACATGATGACAAACAACGCACCAACATAAAAAATCAGGATACGCCAAAACACCTTATCTATGGCGGCAGGCAACGACTTTTCCGGATTTTTCGCTTCGCCGGCCGTTACGCCGACCAGTTCAATACCCAGATAGGAAAACATGACCATCACGCAGGCCATCGCCATCCCTTCCACCCCATGAGGGAAAAAGCCCTGATTAATCCAGAGATTGGATATGCCGATCGCCACGCCGCCATTACCCAGTCCAAACAGAATCATACCCGCTCCGATGATAATCATCGCCAGGATAGTAACTATCTTGATCAGCGCGAACCAAAACTCAAACTCTCCAAACGCACGGACGCTGATAATATTTACACCGGTCATTGCCACAAGCGCCAGCAGCGCCGGAATCCACTGCGGCACTTCCGGCAGCCAGTAAGTCACATACACTCCGACGGCGGTAATTTCGGCCATACAGGTAACCACCCACATAAACCAGTAGGTCCAGCCGGTAATATAGCCATACACCGGTCCTAAAAAAATATGGGCATGGGCACTGAACGAACCGGAGACTGGATAAGCAACAGCTACTTCGCCTAAAGCCCGCATAATATAAAACATAATAAGTCCCGCCAGCACATACACCAGCATCAACGACGGTCCGGCCGTCTTGATAGCGGCCCCTGAGCCTAAAAACAAGCCAACACCGATAGCTCCGCCCAGTGCGATCAGTTGAATATGCCGCTCCTCCAGACCGCGATGCAGTTCTTCCTGCAAAGCACTTTCTCTCTTCATGGCAATCTCCCCATTCATTCAAAAAAGTAAACTTCAGTTATTTATATTAACACACCACCGGTTTCCTGTCATTATTTACCGTAACCTATTTTAGAAAATTCAGCCTTTTTTATATTATTTTTTAAATATATTTCTATTTATTGTTCATTTAAAAAACACAAAATCCTTTTTTATTCTTAAAACTAACAAAAACACCGGATAGATCAAGACTTTGATCTATCCGGTGTTTTGTCATTCTCCAGCGGCAGCGGTTTAGCCGCCGGCTGCAATACGGCAAACGTCCCGCCGTTCCGTGGCTGTCGCTCTTCCTCTTCAGTTAGCTTAACGTAACCCCAGGTCGCCATCAAATACCAGGGAACAAAGGGAGCAATCGAATCAAACAGACCGTTGGCCAGTGACAGGATTCCCAGTTTGGTAATGGTTTGGCAGAACATCATGCTATACACCATGCCCATAACTGTATAAATATAACGATATACCGTCTCTGACGGCAGAAAATAAAAGTACAGCATAAAAAATACCGTCCAGGCAATCGGAGCCATAAAGTGTATACCGAACAGGCCAAAAGGTTCATAGTTAATGTACCGGAACTCACCGATATAATTGGCAAAGCTGACTACCAAAATATCAGTCAGGCCGCCAAATATCATGCCATAAATAGCCAGACGGCGAATGTCCCGACGGGGAACCAGGGCTACCAGAATCACCGTGAACCCGAAGGTATAATAAAACGGAATTAAATTTGCCGTCATTTGTTATCCTCCTTGCAAAAAATCCGTTTTTTTTAATTTATACTATTATAACCACCGGGCCCGCACCTATTCATGTGCGTCTTACACCCTCCCGGCAAATCCTTCAGTCAGGACCACCCGTAAAACGGGTGGCTTGATTACGCCCTATAAGGGCAAGGTACTAGCTGAGTCTCAAGACTCACTGAAAAAGTCCGCCAACCGCATAACCTTTTCAGTCAGCCCCTAAAGGGGCTCTTTTTATGACTTTTTCACGGGCTCACCCGTAAACGGGTCTGTCAATTCCTTCAAACTTAGCTGGTCGACAATTATATCTTCTTGTAACTGCTCTCGGATATATTTTGCTATTGCCTCTTTGTTTCGTCCCACCGTATCCACAAAATATCCTTTGCACCAAAAATGCCTGTTTCCATACTTATATTTTAAAT
>NZ_FQZD01000035.1 GCF_900141835.1 Propionispora hippei DSM 15287
GTTAGCTTCTAAAATTTCCACACCTTTGTACTCACACAGCTTCCTTAGAATCACTCCTATATCCGCTTTTATTTTTCCATATATCACCTGTCTACGATATTTTGGTGCAAATACTATATGATATTTGCACCGCCATTTACTATTGTGCTAAACTCTTAGTATCATCCATTGGATGCGCCTCCTTTGTTTAGAGTTATGCGGTCGGCAAACCTGCATTTATTCTAACAAAAGAGGCTGTTTTTTTCGACGTATAGCTATAAGCTTTTTGGAACCACATGCATAGCATGTGGTATTCGCTTACGCAAAAAACAAAACCACGATAAGGTGTTTCCCTATCGTGGTTTTTATTTATATTAACGAAAGATACGAAAGATCAGCCATGATATTGCGCCAACGAGGGCTACAACGAATAGGGAAGAAAAGGCAAACATCACGATACCAGCCAGAATCAAACCCCACACAAGTTTGCTAAACCAACCTCCGCTTAAACTATTAAATTTGACCTGCCGCACAAAAATCCGCTCATTAGTCGAATACTGCGGCCGTTCATACTGGGTATCGCTATACCGGTTATCCGAATCCTGTTCAATAGTTACTCCTTTAAAGTCCTGCCGCTCCTCAGGAGTTAGAATATGAACCGGCTGGGATTCTGCCTTGCAATAAGGACAATCCGTCTCAGCCTCCGACAATTGACGTCCGCATCGTTTACACTCCATTCCGCTCTCCCTCCATATATTACGGCATGAATAACGAAACTACAAAGCCTTCTTCCCCTAAATAGCGTGGATCAAAGGGTCTTAGTTCCAAAATCCGGCTTAGTTTGTTTTTATTTTTGTAGATACTTGTTTCTGAAATATGCATATCGGCTGCCAGGCTCTCTACTGTGACATTATTTAAGTAATTGATCTGAGCATAACTATATAATAATACGGCTACCCAAACCTCCGGCTTTCGCACAATGATATCAGTCAATTGACAAAAATCATGCCACATGGCTCGTATCAGTTCTGCATCATGTTTAGAAAAGCCATAACTGGCGTATATACGCTTTAGTCGTTGCATTACACCTGCATGAGGCTCACGGCTCAAAACCGCCTTAGGAAAATTTCTTTCGATTTGTGAATTGGGTGTAACATTTACTTTGGCCAGTGTTACAAGAATATCAATGGTATGACGCACCACCAGGGCATGGCGCTTAAAAAAACTTATTAGGTCCACGCCGGGTTTTTGTATCTCAAAAACCCTTTTCTGTCGCAGGACTTCCTCCCGTATACGCCGCCGCAGATTTTTGCTGACTTCTATGCTGGTAACATAATTAATCACAATCATCCCTTGCGAGAATATATGTCCGTAGAATAGCAGCTTCTTCAGCGAATTATAATCAAAAAGGAAGGGCAGTTCAAATCTCTCATTGGTAAACAGATTAACGCATTCTACCCAGTCCTGGTTCAATATACGGTCAACGTAAAACACTGTAAACTGTGCACTCTGTAAATCATTCAGAATCTGTCGTTCATCGTTGGATAAACGTTCGGAAAAAGTCTGGTAAAAATGGGCAAGCGGCGTATTATCACTCGCTAACAAATGATAATCAAACAAAAAATAATCCCAAAATCCCAGCCAAAATTCTTCCTTTCCATCGTCAGGAATGTTCTCTAACGGACCGGTATATAGATACAAGGCACGATCAAAATCCTCATTGAAATCATCTTGCTGATAATATGTCCCCAATTTTATCATTAAATGTTCTACAGTTTCCCCGATGACCTTTACCATTTCCTGGTTTTGCAGCGAAGGGTCCGTGAATACAGTGCTCAAGTCATCGCTTAATAAGGCTAAATCTCTGCTTGGCAATAGCTTGGTAAGCTTTAGCTTTTTCCCGCCGGCTATATCACTGGCAGCTCGTTCAATCTCAGTACAATTACTCATAATTCTTTTATTAACCAAATGTTGCTGGAATTCAATTAACACAGCAAAAAAGTCTCGTACATTTTTAAGCGACATTTTGAATCCCTTAACATGGGTAGATAGCCATTCAATCAACAGGACGTAATCTTGTACCGTCAGTTCATCCAGATCTTCATTATCGGCGTATTGCAAATAAATGATTAAAAGCTGTATAGATTGCCATAGTTTTCGCAACTCACTGTCGGCAGCACCCTGCCAGGCCTTATAACGCAAAAAACTTTCCACCCATTCCCGTTTTATGGAGACTAGGTCCATCGGCTCACTATTATAAAAAAGACTCACTTGGTCATACACATTTTTCATTATGTCGTAAGAATCTCCTTAAAAAATACTCATACCGTATGCAGATAAGGGCACTGCCTTTATCTCGTAAGTGCTATTATAACATTTTTACTATCATTCTGCCAGAAAAGACCTTGCTATTTATAAATATAAATAAACCCTGCAGCAAGCTTGCGCAGGGTCATCGACGAGATTCCTTCGGGAGCTATCCCAGTATCTGTTCGGCCTTAACAACGTCATCCACTTTTAGTGCCACATGCGCATCTTTGTCATTAACCGCAGCAAAGGCGTACATATATTCGATATTAATGAAGGCCTCGGCCAATTTTTCTATTTGTTCGGCTAAATCACCGGGACGGTCTTTCACTGTTACCGCTAAAACAGAAGTAAGCTTAGCAGTCAATCCGGCCTTACGCAGAATCTCCTCTAACGCTTGCGGATCATCGACAATTAATCGCAAAATGCCAAAATCTGCTGTGTCAGCCAAAGATAAGGCCCGGATGTTTACACCATTTTCTTTTAATACTGCCAAAACACCAATCAGCGTTCCTGGCTGATT
The DNA here is from genome assembly GCF_900141835.1 of Propionispora hippei DSM 15287. Taxonomy (NCBI): domain Bacteria; kingdom Bacillati; phylum Bacillota; class Negativicutes; order Selenomonadales; family Sporomusaceae; genus Propionispora; species Propionispora hippei. The sequence continues at coordinate 2,810 of NZ_FQZD01000035.1, forward strand.
CTCTAAAAACACGGAGACTTGCTGAATAATCATAACACCCCTCCTTACGTTATATTTTCCGTTTATCAATTACCCGCTTAGCTTTTCCCTCACTCCGTTCAATGGTCTTAGCCGCCACTAATCTCACTTGGGCGGATACATTCAATACATGAGACAGTTCACTTTTAATTTTATGCTCCAAAGTTTCCAGTTGGCGTACTTCATCCGAAAACATACTGTCAGTAACTTCTACCAGTACGGTTAAATGGTCCAAATTATCCTTGCGTTCCACAATAAGCTGATAATGAGGAGAAGTCTGCCCCAGACTGAGCAGAACACTTTCTACTTGGGAAGGGAATACATTTACGCCACGAATAATCAGCATATCATCACTTCTGCCCAGCACTTTGCCCATCCGTACCAAAGTCCGCCCACACTCACAGATATCACGTCGCAGGATGGTCAAATCCCTGGTGCGATAACGGAGCATAGGCATCCCCTCTTTAGTTAACGTCGTAATGACAAGTTCACCCTTTTCCCCCTCACCCATAACTTCTTCGGTTAAGGGATTAATAATTTCAGGGTAGAAATGGTCTTCATTAATATGTAAACCGTTCTGCACCTGGCACTCACAAGCCACACCGGGACCAATGATTTCACTTAAACCATAAATATCGATCGCTTTAATACCCAATTGCTCTTCAATTTCATGACGCATATGTTCAGACCATGGCTCAGCACCAAAAATGCCTACTTTTAATGACGTATCCTCCGGATTAATTCCCATTTCCCGCATGGTTTCAGCAATATATAAAGCATAGGAGGGTGTGCAGGCTATGGCCGTAGTACCAAAGTCTTTCATCAACAAAATTTGCCTTGCCGTATTACCGCTGGAAGCGGGAATGACCGAAGCACCTAATAGTTCAGCACCATAGTGCATCCCCAGTCCCCCTGTAAACAGGCCATAGCCGTAAGCAATCTGTATAAAAGACTGTTTAGTAACACCGGCCGCCGCCAAAGACCTCGCCATTACTTCCGACCAAATGCCGATATCCTTCTTGGTATATCCCACCACCGTCGGCCTGCCGGTGGTACCGCTGGAGGCATGAACCCGTACGATTTCACTTAGCGGAGCGGCAAACAATCCATAGGGATAATTATCCCGCATATCCTGTTTGGTTATAAACGGCAGTTTTGCAATATCCGCTAAGGTAGAAATATCCTCCGGCAGCAAACCACGTTCCTGCATTCTGGAACGATAAAAAGCCGATTTGTGATAAAGAGCTGCAACTAATTCCCGCAATCTTTGAGCCTGCAACTCTCTGAGTCTTCCCACTTCCATCGTTTCAATTGGCTGATTCCAATACAATATGTTTTCCTCCCAGCAATAGTTAAATCACGATTCAGCTTTATCGTTCAACATACCGGCATTTCCGTACAGCAATTGTCCTTTTTGTTTGTTCTGTTCCAGGTTAATCAGTTTATTCAGAAATCTGTCTAACTTGGTACTAAGCAGAAGAACATCTTCATCTGTTAACTGACTGTCTTTTCCCTTCGTATTTAACCGTTTTCTTAACCTTTCAATAATTTGTAGCAGCTTTTCCATTCTCATAATATCCCTCCGGCATTTCATTAAATATGATCCCCAGGAATATCTTTATGGTATAAGCAAACATGTAAAGGAAAATATAGAAAGGTTTTTATCAATTAAATATTTCATAAAATATTTCCATAATTATTTACCAAATCCTTCTATTAAACTAAATATCTCAACAAAAAATTCATATTTTTATAAAAATGGTAAGAAAATAAAAAAACTGTTCTATTTTCACATAGAACAGTTTGTTAGCTTTGGTGCGAGTGACCAGACTTGAACTGGTACGGGAGTTAAGTCCCGACGGATTTTAAGTCCGTTGCGTCTGCCGATTCCGCCACACTCGCAGAACAATCCAAGATAGTTAAACATACATCTCTTATTCAAAAATAATAATTGGAGGCGGCACCCAGATTTGAACTGGGGAGTAAAGGTTTTGCAGACCTCTGCCTTACCACTTGGCTATGCCGCCGAATGAATGGAGCGGAAAACGAGATTCGAACTCGCGACCCTCGCCTTGGCAAGGCGATGCTCTACCACTGAGCTACTTCCGCATAATATGGTGCCTCAGGACAGAATCGAACTGTCGACACGAGGATTTTCAGTCCTCTGCTCTACCGACTGAGCTACCGAGGCATTAAGTGAATGGCGACCCGGAAGGGACTTGAACCCTCGATCTCCGCCGTGACAGGGCGGCATGTTAACCACTACACCACCGGGCCGTACTTCAAACCGCATAATCTAGTATACAACAGCAACCATATGATGTCAATGCTTATTTTTTCACAACAGCTTGTCATATACTAACTTATGGCCACGAATGATATTCTATCATTTACTCCATACTATGTCAACATGATTATCTACATTATTTTTTTATTTCAGCTAATATTTTATTTATTGTCACTTTTACCTGTTCCGGCTCAAATGGTTTTATGATAAAGTCCGATGCTCCGGCTTTCAGCGCATCAGTAATGATCGCTCGCTGTCCCAAGGCTGTTACCATAATAATTTTAGCCAGCGGGTCTTCCTCGTGTATATGCTTGACAGCCTGTATGCCATCCAAACCTGGCATAGTTATGTCCATAGTCGTTATATCCGGTCTAACTTTAAAATACATTTCAATTGCTTGCTTTCCGTCACCAGCCTCCCCGACAATTTCGTGCCCTTCTTCCGTTAATTGCCGTTTTAACATCATGCGCATAAAAGCCGAATCATCACAAACCAATATCCTTGCCATATTAAACCCCGCCTTATCTAGATGTATTCATCCGAAGTAAGAAAATTACAGCTCTGGCATTAACCTATTTGACATTGCATAGTTTCCAACGTAGCAACTAACCGCTTCCCCAACTTCTCTTCCAGTTCCTGCAATGAACCTGCATCAAAATCAGCCGTCATCTGAGGCGTACGGCAGATGCGCATTTCCCCAAAAAATTCATCTCTGTAAATATTATAGTATATAACAAGATTACTTTCTGTGGCAAAATGACTATATTCTATGATAATGTATGAACCATTGATTATTCTCAGGGGTTCATTAGGTGCAATAAACAACTCAAAATCAGCAATCCGTTTGGGCAGCATATGTTCATATTGCCAGGTTAATATTTTTTTTTGCACGACAATACTTTCTACCGTATTGACATCAAAACAGGCCATCCGCTGTAATGTGATTCGCAGTTTCTCCAATAGAATTTTTTCAAGAGCATCTAAGCTAGTTACAATAAAAGTCGTATCACAAAACTCCGTCAACCCGATAGTAACCCGTCCTAAATAATCTTTCGTAGCAGCATCATATAAAACCGTCAATTTTCTGTGACGGCCTTCGTTTTGATAAGCGAATATAAAATATTTCGTCCCTTCCTGCCGGGAAATATGTTGTAATGTAAACCCTTCCAATTCCTTGGGGAGTTTACTAAGTAAAGTCCACTCTTTTATTTGTTCAATTATTTTCTCCATTTCGTCCTCCAACTTTGGTATTCGTTATTTCGCAGAAAAAACCTGCAAACCTGTGGCTAAATAAACGATTTAAGAATACTATAGATTACTTAAATCGTTTAAGGAGGGCTACGTCATGAAAAAAGTTTTGTGGGCTAAGCTTGCAATACTGCTTATAGTCATACTGATGATCACCGCCTGCGGTTCCCAGCCGGCAACTAACTCAAGCCACCTAAAAAATGCACCAGCCTGGGCTGCTAGTCTCAATCCTCTGGCACAAGAAACAACGGTAAAAGTCGGCATGAAACAGGCAGTCTCCGATGCCGGCATCTTAATCGGCATGGCTAAAGGATACTATAAAGATCTTGGCATTACCATCGAACCTATCCAATTTAATTCCGGTCAGGAAATGATCAATCAACTAGCCGCAGGTCAGTTGGATGTGGGAGCAACCGTGAGCGCTTCCGGTTTACTTAATGCAATGTCCAGGGATATTCCGGTTAAAATCGTGGCAGATAAAGGGATTAACGTACCTGGCAAGGGCTATTACCGTTTGGTCATCCGCAAAGACCTTGTTGATTCACTTAAGGATTACAGCGACCTAAAGGGAAAGCGCATAGCAATCGTAGGTACAGCTTCCTTGGATGAAATAGCCTTATCCCGGGTATTGCAAAAAGCTAATTTGACGACGCAAGACATTGATTTACAAGTCATTCGCTCCTTTCCCGACATGCTGGTTTCATTAGGCAACAAGAGCATTGACGCCGCGATGGTCATTGAACCATTTATTGTACAAGGCATGGAAAAAGGCATACTTGATCCCTGGAAAGACCCTGTCGAATATGATCCGGATGCACAAACAGCCTTGCTTGTTTTCGGTACCAGCCTGACGAAAAACCCCGATGTGGCCAATCGCTTTATGACTGCCTATATCAAAGCGCTACGCGATTATAACGACGCTTTTTTCAAGGATCTGAATAAAGCTGAGATTGTATCCATCCTTTCCCGATACTCTGTTGTAAAAGACCCTCAACTATATGACAAAATGTTTCCTACCGGCTTAAATCCTGATGGCTATGTCCGTACCAAGGGAATAGAAATGGATCTTGCCTGGTATAGGCAACACAATCTATTAAAGTCCGACATTCAGTTTGAAGATGCCGTTGACAATCAATATGTAGATTTCGCACTACATATTCTGGGAAAATATCAATAAGATAAGGCACTATCAATCTTTTCTGGAGAGGAAACTATATCATGTGGGATAACAAAAAATATATTTTAAAATTGTTATCTGTTCTGTCCCCTTTTACTTTGCTGTTATTATGGGAATTCAGTTCACGAGCCGGTCTGATTGATACCAGATTGTTCTCAAGCCCAAGCCACATTTTGCAAGCTTTCATTCCGCTACTGGTTTCCGGAGACTTGCCCTATAATACCTGGATCAGCGTACAGCGTATTATTTTAGGGTTTATTGCCGGATCGCTTCCGGGTATCCTGATCGGTATCAGCATGGGGCTGTCACCATTTGTCCGTTCAACTTTTGAGCCCTTAATCAGTGCTACCTATCCTATTCCCAAACTGGCACTTATGCCGTTAATCCTATTGATTTTTGGCTTAGGGGAAACCTCCAAGGTTTTCACCATTGCCATTGGAGTTTTTTATCTGGTAGTTATTAACACGATGGTGGGGGTTCTCACTATTGACAAAATCTATTTAGATGTAGCAAAGAATTTTGGTGCCAGCCGGAAAGACTTTTACCTAACAGTAGCCTTACCGGGAGCATTGCCTACTATATTTGCCGGTTTAAAACTAGGAATGGGAATGGCTCTTATTTTGATCGTGGCCGCTGAACTGTCTGCAGCTAAGGCAGGTATCGGCTGGATGATTTGGCGGGCCTACGATATGTTTGACATCGAGCAAATGTTTGCTGCGTTAATTACGCTTTCCATTCTTGGCTATATATTTTCATTGTTATTGGATCTGATTGAACGCTTGGCACTTCCTTGGAAACAATCTTAGTCTGCAGGAGGCCGGCCATATGAATAACCATAACCGTATACTTTTAAAAAATGTCAGCAAAATCTTTCCTGCCCCATCCGGGACAGTCACTGCATTAAAGGATATATCCGCTGAAATTAAGGAAAACGAATTTTTCTCCATTGTAGGACCCAGTGGCTGCGGCAAAACCACACTACTGCGTATTCTGGCCGGATTAAGCGAAGCATCGTCCGGCAATATTACTATTACAGCAGCAAACAATGACCGACCTGTCAATTCCATGGTCTTTCAGGAACAGTCAATCTTTCCTTGGATGACAGTTTTAGATAACGTGGGATATGGGCTAAGAATGCGCGGCATCCCTAAAAAGGAAAGAGACCAAATTGCTAAACGATACATCGAAATGATTGGTTTAATCAGGTTTATCAATTCATATCCCAACCAATTATCGGGCGGAATGAAACAACGGGTCAGCGTTGCCCGCGCCTTTGCCAATGATCCGGAAATCCTCCTCATGGATGAACCCTTTGGCGCGCTGGATGAACAAAACAGAATCATCCTTCAAGAGGAACTACTGCGCATCTGGGAAACCACTCAAAAAACCACGGTTTTCATTACCCATAGTCTTGATGAAGCCATTTGCCTCAGTGACCGCATCTTAATTATGACCGCCAACCCGGGAACCGTAAAAGAAATCATCACCGTCGACTTACCCCGTCCCCGTGACATCATTGCCATACGAACCACCACAGAATACAATCAAATTTTCCAAACAGTCTGGTCCATGTTGCGGGAAGAAGTACTAAAAAGAAATGAATAAGCCTCTTATAAAATGAAATTCCCGGTCCTTTTGCAGCCGGGAATTTCTTCATATTCAGCGAAGAATTTTGAAACTATTGGACCGAGGATGCCAGTCGTCTTCTCCTCCATAAATCTTTTTCGGTGAAATTTTGTGTCCATCGACGAATAAGTCAAAATCAACTCTATCTCCACCGTCAACCCTAAAATCAATTCCATCAGATGCGCCAATTGTTTCAAACCGAAATTCCAGCTTATGCCCAAAGGATGTAACCTTGTATCTGTCATCGTTTTCCAAACGCACACCGTGAACATTGACAAAGCGGCCATCAGTCCGCAGGACTCCTGTGTAAACATGATCCTGCCCTTTGGTAGTTGTTCTCAGATGCAGCCCCGCGTCATCATGCCAAATAAAATATCCTTGATTCTTCACTATATGGAAATCGTCAGGCCTTCCCTCCAGTTCAGGCGACCAGGCAAACGCACTGGTAGTCATCCCCATCATAAAAAGCCCCACCAAAGCTGAAAGCACTTTCTTGTTTCTCATAGAATATGCACACCTTTCCTCGTTTAATTCTCTGTATTTTGATTTTAGAGGAAAGACATGACAAATTTATGACAGTTATTGTTAGCTACTATTTATACTAAACGATCTATCCCTCGCAAGTAATAATAAAGTTAGTAACACTTCATTATACGCTTTATATCGACAAATAAAAAAGTGACAGCAGGTTTCGCAGGACTTAATCCTCAACCAATGGACTTTGAAAAATATCTGGAAATCCATAATAAACGAGAAGGTATTAATCAATCAAATCGTTCAAAAATCCTCTTTTCCCCACTAATTCTCATTTAATCTCAGACCTATTTCCCCGCTTTGGGAATTACAATGCTATCTGGCATTAACTGACTGCCCTCTAACGGAACATGCCTGAAGATTTCATCCTTCGAAGCCTCGTCCCTAACCTTCTTATTACTTAATGCCTTGCGATAGTGAATAAAGGAACCTTTGTTTCCACATTCCGGGCAATAGGTGTTACTGCTCCTGTGTCTGTTGGCTTTCCATGAGAACAGATTAAAGTGAAGACCGCAGTATTGACATATAAAGCCGTTTACAAATACCCCTTCACGTTCCTTTTCTTTAACACCCACAGGCTTGTTTTCAGATAAACGCATAAGTTGTTTTTCCTGATTGTTACATTTGGATTCTTGTTCCATTAGTTAACCTCCTCAAAAGATAATCGTATTGTAAATTAGCTTAGAGTTGCTTAACAGGCAGTCATGCCCCTATGGTTATTGGGCTATCTCCTCCCCTTTTCAATCTAGTATATCTTGTTTTCAATGGTATTTTAACCATTACTTCTCCCCCTTGTAGTATTGCAGTATTGATGTTTCTTAAAACTGGACCAAACTCCCAGCTTTATCCGATAGTCTATCCATAATTTTCAGGAATCCCCTTGCATTTCGTGCCAGATGACCACTGTATTCTATATAAATCGGGTTGTCTTTTTTACTAAACATAAATTTCCTGAGTGGGATCTATTGCTTTCTTCCCTGCGATTTTTCTCTGAGAATACCTTCTCGTCCTCCAAGACCTTCAGGCTTCAACTTATTGTATATTACTTTGTTTTTTGCTGCCCGTATATAACCGATTTTCGTTCACTTAAAGCATCGCCGAGCTATCCGATTACATTATGGCGAAAATTATCCAAAATGTCGACTTTGAAAATTAGACAAAACTTAGCATTATCAGTAACCTTTTTCTCCTTTTATAGGTTCGTTCTCTTTTTGTCTATTTCATACAAATTGAGACAATGTAATGTTTCCCGAAAAAACCAACTACCAAATATTTCACTATGCTTATTAAGAAGTTTTTAAAAATTAACCTGTATTGTAGAAGCATAAGAAATTATGTTCACGTATTTCTTATAATATAAATCGGAGGCGACTATATTGAAAAAATTGCACCACGATGTAACCCTGGGATTATTGAGTACAACTTTAGGATTATACATGATGACGGCATCAGCATTACCGGTCTATGCGGCCAACTCACAGCAGCAAGTTTTTTATAATACGGCAAAGACAAGTAATTCTGTAATTCCAAGCAGCCAAAACCAAACTGCGAACAACGTCGCGCAAGATCCACTGCAAGTAGTTAAAGCTTCGGCCAATAAGCTGGGTTTCAATGCCAAAACAGATACATTCTCCTTAGTCAAGAAATCGGCTACACAAGCAATTGTTTCAGTTAATCACCAACATGGTATTTATAATGTTGTTTTGCAGTTGAATAATAATAAGACGCAATGGAATATTAGCTCCATTACCAAAATAAACGACTCGAAAAACAACTCTTCAAGTACTGTTAGCCCTAAAACCAATAACGGAAGTTCATCCGGAACGACAGGAACGTCAGCAACAACGACCTCCGACGTTAGCGCTGCAGAACAGCAGGCTGCCCAGCTTATGAATGCCGATCGGAGAGCGAACGGTTTGGCGGATTTAAAAGTAAGTTCCGCATTAACCGCAGTAGCACGGAGCCACTCACAAGATATGGTCACCCGTAGCTTCTTTTCACATACCAACCCCGATGGAAAAACATTTACTGACCGTTTAACAGCAGCCGGTATCTCTTATACCGCGGCAGGCGAAAATATTGCAGAGAATACTAGTGTTGAGGCGGCCGAAACTGCTTTTATGAATAGTTCAGGCCACCGTGCAAATATACTAAACGCCAATTACACTACAGTCGGTATTGGTGTGGCGTATGACAGTCAGGGCAAAGTGTATGTAACCCAAGACTTTATTAAGTAATTTAATGATGTAACCATGAAATGCTCACCTAAATATTACTGAAAAGATATTACGCTGGACTTGTTAACGCCGATGAGTCCATTGCCTTCCAAATTACTAAAAGCCTTCTAACGATTTGTTAGAAGGCTTTTAGCTTTATTGGCGCGGGCAACGCGAGATTTGAACTTTCAAACCGTAGCTCGGGTACAAATAATGATTACCTCATTATTTCCCATGAAATTAAATAGCTCTCAGCAAATCGCTGAGAGCCTTGTGTTTTCTGGCAGGGGCAGAAGGACTTGAACCCTCAACCAACGGTTTTGGAGACCGCTACTCTACCAATTGAGCTATACCCCTAGATATGGAGCGGAAAACGAGATTCGAACTCGCGACCCTCGCCTTGGCAAGGCGATGCTCTACCACTGAGCTACTTCCGCAGATTTTATTTCTTTACCACGCATATAATTTTACTATATTATTTTAATTATGTCAAGCATGTTTTTTATTTAAATTACTAGAAATGATAGCGTGGCGACCCGGAAGGGACTTGAACCCTCGATCTCCGCCGTGACAGGGCGGCATGTTAACCACTACACCACCGGGCCAAACACAGTTTTAACAACTGCAATAATCATCATATCATAAGCTGGAAAAAAACTCAATCCTCTTTAAACTAAATTATTCCCCCCTGCCATTTCAACCATAGCAGGGAGGACAATTTACCCTTACAATTTACGGCTTCCCCTTTTGGTAAACGGTTTTCCCGCCGCACAAAGCGGACATTGTTCTGCCGTATAAGTGTCCACTGTCAGATGCAGAAGAGCCTGCGACGGTATCCCAAAGTCCACCTTGCCACCACTTCTGTCAACCAGCATACCGACTGCTACCGGTGTGCCGCCCTGTTGACGAACTACGGAAATAACTTCATCTACCGAACCGCCGGTGGTTACGATATCTTCCACAATAAGCACACGTTCGCCTGGTTTGATAACAAACCCCCGGCGAAGTGTCATCTTGCCATTTTCTCTTTCCGTAAAAATAGCCCGGGTCCCCAAGTTTTTCCCGACTTCATGGGCCAATAAAACGCCGCCTGTTACCGGTCCAACAACCAGTTCGATATGATCATTTACAAATCTTGCCGCCAGCGCGGCGCACAGTTTCGCCGTGTATTCCGGATATTGCAGGACTTGAAATTTTTCTACATACAAAGGGCTATGCAAGCCGGAGGTCAGTAAAAAGTGCCCTTCCATAATAGCCCCTGAATCAACAAATAACTGTCTTACTTCTGCTTCATTCATCTTAGACAGCCTCCATCTCTTTGCAAATTTCCAGAGCAGCAGTCCGTGGATCGGCGGCTGCCGTAATCGGACGCCCGATGACCAAATGGTGGGCGCCTTGTTTCAAGGCCTCCCGCGGTGTGGCAATCCGGCTCTGATCGTTGATAGCCGCGCCTTGCGGTCTAACCCCCGGAGTTACGATGATGAACCGTTCGCCACAAGCTGCACGGATGGCTTCCGCTTCCTGCGGTGAAGCGACCACACCGTCAATTCCGGCAGACTGTGCCAGTTTTGCCAAATGTACAACATGCTCTTTAATACTCATATCATGCCGTAAATTAGCCCAGTCTGCAGCGTCGATACTGGTCAGTACGGTAACAGCAATTAACGCAGGCCGGGAAACTTCCAACTGAGCCGCCTTATTCGCAACTGCCTGGCTGGCCGCTTTCATCATAGCCAAGCCACCGGAAGCGTGAATATTCAGCATGGAAGCGCCAAGTTCGGTCAGTACGCCCAAGCTCTGCGCTACCGTGTTTGGTATGTCATGCAGCTTCAGATCCAGGAATACATCTTTATTCAGACTGCGTAAATAGGCGATAACCTCTCTGCCGGTACTGTAATAAAGCTCCATTCCCACTTTATAATAGCTTACGGAATCACCCAGTTTTTCTACCAAATTTCTGACCTGGTTCATATTCGGCACATCCAGTGCCACGATTAATCGCTTATCTCCCACCAATGGCGCGTCACTCCCCTACCGGTTAGTTTACCTTCAGTTTTCCCACAACATCCTGTATGCAGCTCAAATCACGTTCCACTACATATTCTTCCAATCCGGTTACCACTTTTTCTATCGTCTGGGGATCAACAAAATTTGCCGTTCCCACCATGACGGCACTGGCCCCGGCAAGCATAAACTCAATGGCGTCCTCCGCCGTCATGATACCGCCCATGCCAATGACCGGAATCTTTACCGCCTGACAAACTTGCCAGACCATCCGAAGTGCCACCGGTTTGACTGCCGGCCCGGAAAGGCCGCCCACTACATTGCCCAGTACGGGACGCCAGCTATGAATATCCACCGCCATCCCCACCAGAGTATTGATTAACGAGATAGCATCGGAACCGGCGGCTTCTACAGCCAACGCCATAGCCACAATATCGGTGACATTGGGTGACAGCTTGGTTATAACCGGCAAAGCCGTATTCGCCTTCACCGTTTTTACTACGGCCGCTGCACTGTCGCCGTTTGTTCCGAACGCAATCCCCCCCTCTTTTACATTGGGGCAGGATATATTAATCTCAATACCGGCAATGCCTGTTTTATCCAGTCGTTTAGCCAGTTCTCCGTATTCTTCCACTGTATTACCGGAAATATTGACAAGTACCGGAACATCAAAATCTCGCAGCGTTGGTAAAATATCATCAATTAAAGCTTCCACCCCGGGATTCTCCAACCCGATTGCGTTAAGTATCCCTGCTGGAGTCTCGGCAATCCGCCGGCCGCAATTGCCGGCCCTTGGCTTCAAGGTTATACCTTTGACCACGATGGCACCGATTTGGTTTAAATCAAGAAATTCCCGGTACTCAACCCCAAACCCAAAGGTACCTGATGCAGCCATCACCGGATTTTTCATCCTTATTCCGGCCACTTCAGTTTGTAACATATGCTTAGGCTTGCTCATAGAACAACCTCCCCCGACCAGAAAACAGGACCATCCGTACAGGTCTTCTTTCTGGGTCCTTTCGTGGCTTCACAGGTGCAGGACAGGCAAGCCCCGACACCGCAGGCCATATATTCCTCCAACGAGACCTGGCAGGGAATTTTGTAGGTCGCAGCATAGTTCGCCACACCGGCCATCATCCGGCTTGGCCCACAGGTATAGATCATATCGAAGGACTTACTTCTCAGCAGTTCCGGCAATAGATCCAGTGTTATGCCACGCTGTCCCAGACTGCCGTCGTCGGTGGTAATATGAAGGTTTTCACACAAGCTCTTGAAAATACCGCTCCAAAACATCTCCTGTTCTGTCCGGCCACCCATCAGCACCGTTACCGGATTAGGACACAGGGTAGCCGCCAAATAAACCAATGGCGCCAGCCCCATGCCTCCACCAACCAGCAGCGGCCGTTTCCCTTGCAAAGTAAAGCCGTTGCCCAATGGCCCCATGCAATTGAGCAGATCACCGGGTTTCAAACGGGCCAGAAGCTGCGTGCCTCTCCCGACAACACGATAGATCAGATAGATCGTTCCATTAGCCCGGTCCACATTGGAAATACTGATCGGACGCCTGAGCAGCGGTTCGTAGCAATCCGCTACCCGGATATGCACAAACTGCCCCGGTACGGTTTGTTCAGCAATGTCCGGTGCCTGAAGAACCAACTGTTTTACCTGACTGGTTATGTTAGTATGCCTGACAACCGTCGCCTTCACTACCAGTTTAGGCAAGATCATCGCCTCCGCCCACATAATCCTGTAAAGCCAACGCGTAAATCAAGCGGCGTTCCCGCATAAAGCCCAGCACCTCCAGTACTTCCTGTGCCGTATCGATCGAAGTCAGACAAGGAATCGCATGCTCTACTGTTGCCCGGCGAATTTTAAAACCGTCGCTTTGCTGCTGTTTGCCATGAGTGATCGTGTTGACCACCATGTTGATTTTTCCTGTTTTGATCATCTGAATGATATCGGCTGAATGTTCATGCACTTTTTGCACCGTATCCACCGCTAGACCCAGCGATTGTAGATACTTCGCCGTTCCGGCCGTAGAAACCAGTTTGTAGCCCAATTCGGCAAAGCCTCTAGCCAGTTCGCCGGCTTCCTGTTTGTCCTTGTCAGCCACGGTGAACAGAATGGTCCCATACTCAGGAATATTCATACCGGCAGCCACAATTGCCTTATATAGCGCTCTGGCATAGTGATAATCAGTACCCATAACTTCACCGGTGGACTTCATTTCCGGCCCCAGCGAGATATCTACCTGCTGCATCTTGGCAAAGGAGAATACGGGAGCTTTCACAGCCGTATAGGGTTTAGCCGGCAGTAAGCCCGATTGATAGCCAAGGGAAGCCAAGGTCGCCCCCATCGCCACTCTTGTAGCCACGTTAACCATCGGTATATCCGTTACCTTGCTTAAAAAAGGAATGGTCCGGCTGGAGCGTGGGTTTACCTCAATAACATACACCTCTTCATCAACCACTACATACTGAATATTGATAAGTCCTTTAACCCGCAGGCTTCTGGCCAGACGCTGCGTATAGTTAACAACCGTAGCCAGCACCTTTTTCGACAAGGTTTGGGTTGGATATACGGCGATGCTGTCGCCGGAGTGAACACCCGCCCGCTCCACATGCTCCATGATGCCCGGGATAAAGACATCGGTTCCGTCGGAAATCGCATCTACCTCTACTTCCGTTCCTTGCATATAGCGGTCCACCAGCACCGGATGCTCCGGCGAAGCCTTAACCGCCCGGCCCATGTAATCTTTAAGCTCGGTTTCGTTATAGACAATTTCCATCGCGCGTCCTCCCAGTACATAGGACGGACGAACGACTACAGGATACTCAATCTCTGCCGCGGCGGTTATGGCATCTTCCGTATTGGTAACGGTAGTTCCTTTCGGACGTGGTATGCCGCTTTGCTCAAGTACCTCGTCAAATTTTTCCCGGTCTTCGGCCCGGTCGATGTCTTCCACGCTGGTACCCATGATTTTAACGCCGGCCTTGGCCAGCGGTTCGGCCAGATTAATGGCGGTTTGACCGCCAAACTGTACAATAACGCCTTCCGGTTCCTCTTTATCGATAATATTTAATACATCCTCCGGGGTAAGCGGTTCGAAATACAGTCTGTCCGACGTATCAAAGTCGGTGCTTACCGTTTCCGGGTTGTTATTAATGATAATGGATTCAATGCCCATTTCCCGTAAAGCCCACACGGAGTGAACCGAGCAATAATCAAACTCTACTCCCTGTCCGATGCGGATCGGACCGGACCCCAGCACAATGATTTTACGCCGGTCGGTGATGCTGACCTCATCCTCCTGGGCGTAGGTCGAATAGTAGTAGGGAGTCACCGCTTCAAATTCTGCCGCGCAGGTATCCACCATTTTGTAGCAAGGAACAATCTGCTGACTTTTGCGCAGCTTTCTGATTTCATCAATTGGCTGCTGTCTAATCCCGCCAATCGTTTTATCGGCAAAGCCCATCTTTTTGGCTTTCAGCATTAGTTCCGGCGCCAAGGCCTCCTCTTTCAGGCGCGTTTCCATTTGTACGATATTCAGTATTTTTTGCAGGAAAAACTCGTCAATTCCGGTAATCCGGTGAATTTCATCCACGCTGATCCCACGCCGCAGTGCTTCCGCCACTACAAATAACCGTTCATCATTGGCCTCGCTCAAATTAGCATGTATCTCTTCGGTTGACAACTTTGCCAGTTCGGGAATGCCGACATGATGCAGGCCGATTTCCAGCGAACGGACCGCTTTCAGTAAAGCCGCCTCAAACGTCCGGTCGATGGACATAACCTCACCGGTGGCTTTCATCTGGGTCCCCAGAATCCGATCGGCGGAAATAAACTTGTCAAAGGGCCATCTTGGGAATTTAACCACCAGGTAATCCAGAGTAGGCTCAAAGCAGGCCATCGTCTTCTGGGTTACCGCATTTTGAATTTCATCCAGATGATAGCCTATCGCAATCTTAGTAGCCACTTTGGCAATCGGATATCCCGTAGCCTTAGAAGCCAGGGCGCTGGACCGGCTAACCCGGGGATTGACTTCAATGACATAATAGCGGCTGCTGTTAGGGTCCAGGGCGTACTGTGCATTGCAGCCGCCTTCGATGCCCAGTTCACGGATAATCCGAAGTGATGCACTGCGCAGCATTTGATATTCATGGTCGGTTAAGGTTTGCGTAGGTGCAACAACGATACTGTCACCGGTATGAATGCCCACGGGATCAAAGTTTTCCATATTACAAACGGTAATGCAGTTGTTGGCGGCATCCCGCATGACTTCGTACTCAATTTCCTTCCAGCCGGCCACACTGCGTTCAATCAACACTTGACCAATCATACTGTATTTCAAACCGCGGTTTACTACATCAATCAGTTCTTCCGTGTTGTTTACAATTCCGCCGCCGGTTCCCCCCAGAGTATAAGCGGGACGCACAATAATCGGAAAACCGATTTGATCGGCAAAGGCTTTGGCGCTCTCTATGTCTTCCACAATCGTACTTTCCGGGATGGGCTCACCGATCTTTTGCATCGTCAATTTAAACAATTCCCGGTCTTCCGCTTTTTTGATCGCTTCCAGTGATGTCCCCAACAGTTCGGCTTTATATTTTTCCAGTACACCCCGCTCGGCCAGTTTTACCGCCAGATTCAAGCCGGCCTGACCGCCCAGCGTTGCCAGTACACCGTCGGGGCGTTCCTTGGCAATGACTTCTTCCACAAATTCAGGCGTAAGCGGTTCAATATACACGCGGTCGGCAATATTGGCATCAGTCATGATCGTAGCCGGATTGCTATTGACCAGTACAACCTCCAGGCCTTCCTCTTTCAAAGCCCGGCAAGCCTGTGTGCCGGCATAATCGAATTCAGCCGCCTGACCGATAATGATCGGTCCGGACCCAATTACCAATACTTTGCGTAAATTTGTTTTTTTCGGCATGTTATTTTCCTCCGTTCAGCAGCGTTAGAAATTCATCAAACAAATAGGTGTTGTCATCCGGTCCCGGAGCTGCTTCAGGATGATATTGTACGGAAAACACCGGCAAATTTTTATGACGCATGCCTTCCACCGTACCGTCATTTACGGCGCGGTGAGTAATGATTACGTCCTTATCCGATAAAGATGCTTCATCTACTGCGTACCCATGATTTTGCGAGGTAATATGCACCCGGTTCATTGCCAGATTCTTAACCGGCTGGTTGGAGCCCCGGTGGCCGAATTTCAGCTTATACGTATCGGCGCCAAGAGCAAGCGCCAGCAACTGGTGTCCCAGACAAATACCAAACATCGGCTTTTTGCCCAGCAACGATTTTACTGTTTCGATCGCCTCGGGCACATCCTTCGGGTCTCCCGGGCCATTGGACAGAAATACACCCTCCGGCTGCAGTTCCATGATCGTTTCTACCGGTGTATCTGCCGGTACGACCACCAGATCACAGCCAATATGATGCAGCGAGTTTAAGATATTGCGTTTAATCCCAAAATCCATGACAACGACTTTCGGCCCATTGCCGGCAATCGTGTAAACTTCCCGGGTAGTCACCTCTTTGACAACATCGCGGGTTAACGGCTGTGCCAGCAGTTCCGTCACTTCATCTTCTGTTGCCGCCAGCGGCGCAATAACTCCCTTCATGGTCCCCTGAGAACGGATTCTTTTTGTAATCGCCCGTGTATCTACGCCATAAATACAGGGGATTTGCCGTGAGACCAAGTAATCTCCCAACGTTTTCTCCATCAAGCAATTGCTAGGAAGCTCACACAACTCACTGATAACAAACCCGCGTACATAGGACTGCCTGGCCTGTTCAAAAATATCAGCCACACCGTAGTTGCCCACCAGCGGATAGGTCAGCGTTACAATCTGCCCACAATAAGAGGGGTCTGTTAAAATTTCCTGATACCCTGTCATGCCTGTATTAAAGACTACTTCACCGGTAGTCACCATATCATGTAATAAATACCCATAAAAAATACTGCCGTCTTCCAAGATCAATTTCCCGTTCATTCCAACACCTCACCATTCTGCATAATCATCTTGCCTTTAACGATAGTAGCCACCGCTTTGCCTTTTAGCTGTCTTCCTTCAAAAGGAGTCAATTTTCCTCTGGTATAAAACTTCCGGCTGTCAACGGTCCATTCTAAATCTGGATTGATAATGGTAATATCGGCCAGTTTTCCTTCCTCCAATACACCGGCTTCAATCCCCAGTATCCGGGCAGGATTGGCCGACATCCGTGCAACAATTTCCGGCAGGGTGAATAGTCCGCTGTGGTACAAGGTTGAAAGCACAACACCTATGGAAGTTTCCAAACCGGCAAATCCACTGGGCGCAAACCGAAATTCACGATCCTTTTCCTCAAAGGCATGGGGTGCGTGATCTGTTGCGATGGCATCAATAGTGCCGTCTTTAAGCCCGGCAAGCAGCGCTTTCCTATGCTCATTCGATCGCAGGGGGGGATTCACCTTTGCCGTAGAATCAAAATCCGCAACAACCTCATCGGTCAAGGATAAATGTTGCGGTGTCACCTCGGCAGTGACCTTAATACCGCGCGCTTTAGCCTGTCTAACCAGTTCGACTGCACCTTGGGAACTGATATGAGCGATGTGAATCCGTGAACCGGTGTATTCGGCCAGCATAATATCTCTGGCCACAGCAATATCCTCAGCTACTGAAGGGCGTCCTTTAATGCCCAGCATAGCCGATACCGCCCCTTCGTGCATATGTCCCTCATTCACCAACGATTCATCCTCGGCATGGGAGATGACTGCTTTATCAAACATTCCCGTATATTCCAAACCTGTTTTCAACAATTTAGCACTTTCCACATAATGGCCGTCGTCGGAAATAGCGACTGCACCGCTTAGCAGCATATCGCCTATTTCAGCCAGCTCCTTGCCTTCCTGCCCCTTGCTCAGGGCCCCGATCACCTTCACATGCACAGCCCCTTCGAGTTGGGCCCGTTGCGCGATTCCGGCCACCAAAATGGCATTATCGATAACCGGCTTCGTGTTTGGCATACAGGCTATCGTAGTAATCCCACCGGCCGCGGCTGCCCGTGTTCCGGAAGCAATGTCCTCCTTCGCCTCCAGTCCCGGTTCCCGCAAATGTACATGCATATCAACAAATCCCGGAGCAACCACCAAGCCCGCAGCCGGAAAAACCTTGGCATCAGGCGCGTTGATATCGCTGCCGATTTGAATAATCTTCTCATTTTCGATCAATATATCGCCTATGGCATCAAAATTTTTGGCCGGGTTGATAATTCTGCCACCTTTAATTAATAGCTTCAATCTCTTTCCCTCCCATCAATACCAGAAACAACAGCGCCATTCTCACAGCCAGTCCATTTTGAACCTGCTCCTGAATTGCTGACTGATCACTGTACGCCACATCAGGCGCAATTTCCAGCCCCCGGTTCATCGGTCCCGGATGCATAACGAGGGCATCCGGTTTTGCCAAAGCTAGCCGGTCTTTGTTTATACCAAAAATCCGGGCATATTCCCTTGCCGACGGGAAAAGCCCCTTTTGCTGCCGTTCCCGCTGAATTCGCAGGATGTTAACAACATCGGCACCTTCCAGAGCATCTTCCACTCGATTATGTACATAGACTCCGGCTTTTTCGATATCCCGCGGCATGAGGGTCTGCGGCCCGGCCAAGTGAATTTCGGCGCCCATTTTTTGCAGTCCCCAGATATTAGAACGCGCCACGCGGCTATGCAAAATGTCACCAACAATCGCCACTTTCAGATTGGCAAACCCACTCTTTTTTTGCAAGATAGTGAGCATATCCAAAAGCCCTTGGGTAGGATGCTCGTGAGCTCCGTCCCCGGCATTGATGATGACCGGGCTCACTGCCTTTGACGCATACTGCGCTGCACCTTCCGCTTCGTGACGCATGACAATGATATCGACACCCATAGCCTCCACCGTCATTAAGGTGTCACGCAGGCTTTCTCCTTTCACTACACTGCTCGCACTGGTAGTAATATTCACTACATCAGCCCCCAGGTATTTCCCGGCCAGTTCAAAGGATGTCCTCGTTCTGGTACTTGGTTCAAAAAACAGATTTATAATGGATTTTCCTCGCAAAGTAGGCACTTTTTTAATATCACGCCGGATAATTCCCTTCATCTCTTGGGCCGTGTTTAGCACCAATTGAATTTCAGGGACCGTCATATGCTGCAATCCCAAAATATCTTTTCCCCGCAGCGATACCTGACTTCTAGCCATACTCATAACGCCAATCCTCCTCTTGAATGTAAAAACTCCCTGCCCAGGCGGCAAGGAGTTATGTTAAGACAAGTTCCGGCAATGACTAAAATACCAGTTAAACACTTAACATCCTTGCCAACCTCTCTGGATTAACTTAAAGGATAGTATTTGTATTTTTCGGTTAAATAAGCCTTCTTTGCTAGCAATACACTGTTAAACTAACTCCGCAACAGCCTTTCCGGTTTCACAGAACCAGTTTAAAGTAATTGTTTATTTATGCAATATTAACTTATATATATACTAGCAAATTTTCTCAAAGACTGTCAAGCAAAACAAAAGCCTTTCTGCATGTGAGCACACAGAAAGGCATCAACGTTCTCATGTATCCTTACCGGTCTCACAGAACCAGCTTAAAGGTATTGTTTTATTTATTATACTCCTTAATCATAGCTCAGTCAACAGCAATCTTCCTGCACGTGCCAAGGATCTAGGGAATCACTGATTTATTCATACTGCGCAGCCTGGCGGATCTTTTTCCATCTGACTGCATCAGCAAAACCTTGAAATAGGAACCACTATTCCTGCGGTTTTACTTCCTTGCCAGCCGAAAGAATCTCTCGCCAGGCTGGCTGGCTCATTAAATCAGCGATTCCCTAGTCATATTCCATACCTTCCTGCCTGTCGTTGTCCAAAGAACCGTCTACTCCGATTTGTTGCTTTATCATTGTATCGCCACTAATTTGCGTTGCTTTTTTTATCATCGTAGGAAGTTTCACATAGACCTTACTGTCAATGTTTCTTTCCTGCCAGAAATGATATACTTTGCTGGTATAAGACATAACCGTTACCCCACTTTGTTATCTTTATCATTAACAGCGTATTCTACTGACACTATTTTTTATTTTGGCCGGCCAAAAACAAATTATACTCTTCGTTTATCTTATTTCAACTTATTTCCTGGAAATAAGTTCCATTATCAATTATCTCAATAAGTAAAAAGTCATTTACCAAAGGTAAATGACTTTTTAC
Source organism: Propionispora hippei DSM 15287 (assembly GCF_900141835.1). NCBI lineage: Bacteria > Bacillati > Bacillota > Negativicutes > Selenomonadales > Sporomusaceae > Propionispora > Propionispora hippei. The sequence continues at coordinate 23,159 of NZ_FQZD01000035.1, forward strand.
TTATTGGATATTTTTACACTAATCTCCTTACCGCAACCCGCGCACTTTCCTACGCCAAATTGGTTGAAGACAACAACACAATTACAGGGCATATGGATTAACACCTCAAACCACACTCCTTTAATAAAAAATCTACCACTCTACTATTCTATGCCAAAAAGCTTTATTGATGCTTATAAAATTTTCGTATATCAAGCAGGAGTATCACCAAAGTTAAAGTCAAATTCCGCTAATAATTTTTTCCAATAGGAGTCAAAAGCCATTCCTAACGCAAAACCGATAAGCAACAATATGGGCAATCCCAGCAATATTGCCAGAATTACCATCCCCAGAATAATCCAAATCCAATTCCAACTTCCGCCCCATTCCATAGCCTTCCCTCCTATCCACGTTATGTAATATTATATGCTTTGTCCATTAGTAATGTGTATGAAATTCATTTTTCCTATGCTTGCCCACCAGGGCATGTAAAACGCTTCCGACGACGCTTTTTGTGTCATCAATCATTCGGTTAGCTTGAAGACACACCCTAGTCGTATACAATGAATATTCATGCAAAAAGCTTCCAGGCTATCCTGGAAGCTTTTCTTGTGAGGTCACAAAACCCGTTTGGCTCCGTAATACCGTTGAACGAAATAATTGTCCCGCATGTCTCCGATGGCCACTACGCCTTTAGAAAAAGATGTGTGAATAAACTTACTGTCACCGATATAGATCCCTACATGAGATGCCCCCGGCTCATAAGTAGTAAAGTAGACGAGGTCACCTGGCTGCAGAGCTGCCGGCGAGACCGTCCGCCCAACTAAAAACTGCAGGTCGGCAGTGCGAGGCAGATTAATACCAGCCTGCCGGTATACATACTGAACTAAACCGGAACAGTCAAAGCCCTGGGATGGCGAAGCTCCACCCCATACTACCGGTTGCCCCAGCATATTGCCAGCGATCGCCAGGGCCCTGGCCGCCTGTCCATTAGGCTGAGCCGGCAGCCGGGCTGCAATAAGCTGTTCATCAGCTACCGGCATCGACACCTCCAAGATAGAATCCAGAGACGCTACAAACTGATTATACCCAGAAACCGGAGCGGCTTGAACTCCGGCAACACTACTAAACAGCAATCCGGCAAATAGGATTGTCAGGCATTTTTTCATCAGCCGCTCCTCCTATAGGTTTTTCTAGTGATTCATGCTTTGCAGATGCGTTGTAGTCTCTTTCATAATAGCCCGCATGTCTTTGACTTTACTTTCAAGAGCACCCGGATCCGTTTTTCCCGAATTTACGCTGTCTTTAATGTCTTTTGCTGTTTTACGCAAATGATCTTCCAGACCGTCATCCATCATATGGGGAAGAACTTTGTCCACTGTACTCACGAGCTGTGCCGCGCTCTTTTGGGCATCCATCGTTTGGCCGCCCTTTACTTGCTTTACTACGTCTTGCAACGCTTTGTCCATATCCTTCATGATCGGCATGGGATCTTCCTTAGGCATTGTCGCGCTATGTCCCTGATGGCCGGTCGCCTGTTCCTGCACCGCAGGAGTCTGAGCCGCCGGTTTTTCACTAGAACCGCAGCCTGCGATTAGAGCCATCCCTGCGACAATAGCCACAATGCCAAATAATACTTTAGTTTTTTTCATAATTAAATACCCTCCAATAGCTTAATAGATTTATATTTCATTTTTAGCTTATTACTGCTTTTGCGGTAGGGCAGGATGCCCCACCACCGTTTTTTCAGGTAACCGATTTGATTTATCGGTCAGTTTACTCTACCGTATGAGAGTCTCCGGTTACAGTTGGTTTTTTCCGCTCAAGCCACCGATGCCAGACCAGATATATACAAGGCAGTACAACCAGTGTCAAAATTGTGGAGGTAACCAGTCCGCCGACAACAACCGTAGCCATCGGCCGTTGCACCTCGGCGCCCGTACCAGTTGCAAAGATAAGCGGAAACAAGCCTAAGCTGGCGACAAGCGCAGTAATCATAACCGGCCGCAAACGGGTAAACGCTCCTTCCATAATTGCTTCTTCCAAAGACCGGTGATCTCTCAGGTGTTTTATATACGTCACCATAATTACCCCGTTTTGCACGGCAATTCCAAAGAGGGCAATAAATCCGACTGCCGCCGCTACCGTCAGATAGGTATTGGTCAGATACATCGCCACAATACCACCGACCAAAGAGAAAGGAATATTCATTAAGATAAGGAAAGCATCGCTGACCGACTTAAAGCTCATGTAAAGCAAAAAGAAGGTGAGTACCACAACTGCCGGAACTACAATAGCCAGGTGGTCTTTAGCCCGTTGCTGATTTTCATACTGTCCGGTCCATTTCATAGAATAACCGGGAGGCAAATCCACCTTTTCTTTAATAACCTTATTGGCTTCATTCACAAAGCTAACCACATCCCGTCCCCGGGTATTCATCTGTACAATCATCCGGTAGACACCGTTTTCGCTGCTGATCATTGATGGTCCGTCAACCACTTGAAATTGGGCAACTTCCCCTAGCGGTACATAGGCTCCGCTGACCGGTTTAGCCGCTGCAGCCACGCCACCACCGCCCATGCCGCCCATCCCAACGTCGGCATTTGCTGTTACAGCCGCCCCGCTGCCGGTTACCGGGATCAGAATATTTTGCATAGCGTCAATGCTTTCGCGGTTTTCCCGATTATAGCGCACCAGCACGTTGAAACGCTTACGCCCTTCGATGGTAGTGGTGGCACTTTTACCTCCGACTGCCAGTTCCACGGCATCTTCAACATCAGCAATGTTCAAACCATAACGGGCCGCTTTTTCCCGGTTAACCTGAATCTCCAGATAAGAGGCACCAAAAACCCGTTCCGCCAGAAGGTCGCTGACGCCCGTTACCGTTGCCAAGGCTTTTTCAATATCAAAAGCTTTTTGCTGCAATACGGCTAGGTCTTCCCCGTACAGTTTAATGCCTAATTCGGTACGTACCCCGGTAGTCAACATTGATAACCGGCCGGCAATCGGCTGAGTAAAGGCTAAATTTAGACCGGGAATGTTGGCAAGTCTGGCCATCATTTCCTGTTCGATGATGTCTTTGGTTACACCAGGCCGCCACTCTGCCTTGGGCTTTAAGGCCACGATGGTCTCAATCATGCTGATGGGAGCCGGGTCCATAGCCGATTCCGCCCGGCCGACTTTTCCTACCGACATATCGACTTCAGGAATGTCCATGATGACTTTATCCATGGTTTTGGCTGCTTCCAGGGCTTCGGACAAAGATACACTGGGCAGCATGGTCGGCATCACCAGAAATGTTCCTTCATCCAAGGCCGGCATAAAGGTTGTTCCTAAAAGCGGCAGCAAGGAAAATCCGGCAATCATAACAGCAATAGCGGCCGTAATGGTAGTTTTATAATACTTCATCACAGCTTTTAAAACCGGCTCATACCACTGATGCATTTTTGCAACAATCCAGGTATCCTTTTCCTGGATCTTACCTTTAAGCAGCAAGGTGCACAATACCGGTACCAGCGTAAAGGCCAGCAGCAGCGATCCGCTCATAGCAAAGGACTTTGCCCAGGCCATCGGCGTGTACATTTTACCCTCGGTACCGGTCATGGTAAAGACCGGCAGGAAGCTGACAATAATAATTATTATGGAAAAGAAAATGGGTGCGGCTACTTCTTTCGCGGCTTCCAGTGTTACTTCAATGATATTGCGCCGTCCGCGATCCTCGGCCAAATGCCGGAAGATATTTTCTACCATAACGATAGCCGCATCCGTCATAACTCCAATGCCGATAGCAATCCCGCCAAGAGACATCAAATTAGCTGACAAATGAATTTGCTTCATAGCAATCAATGCAATTAAAATACCAATCGGGATGGCGCTGGTAACAATCAAGCTGGACCGGACATTGCCTAAAAAAAGAACTACAATGATAGAAACCAGAATAAACTCTTCAATAAGTGCCCGGGTTAGCGTATTGACCGCTTTTTTCACCAAATCGGTTTGGTCATAAAAAAGGACGATCCTCATTCCTTCTGGTAAAGTTGGCTGAATCTCGGCGATTTTAGCTTTCACTTGATCGATAACATTAAGAGTATTTTCGCCCATACGCTGAATGACAATGCCGCCGGCCGCCTCATAGCCGGACTTTGTCAGTACCCCGCGGCGAAAATCCGGACCGGCCGCCACACTGGCCACATCTTTGATATAAATAGGGACATTATTGTTTTGGGTGATCACAATGTTTTTAATATCATCAATCGATTCAATTAAACCCAGACCGCGAATAATGAATTCCTGGCCGTTTTGCTCTACCACCTTGGCGCCAATATTGGCGTTATTAGCTCCCAGTGCCCCGAATACCTGATTAAACGTCACCCGGTAGCTTTGCATAAGCTGCGGGTCAAGGTTGACTTGATACTGCATGACATAGCCGCCAATGCTGGCCACTTCGGCTACACCGGGTACGGCGCTGAGCTGCTGCTTGATGGTAAAATCCTCTACCGTTCGTAAATCGGCTAAGTTGTGGCGGTCGCTTTCCACTGTATACATAAATACCTGGCCCATTGGCGTACTGACCGGTCCCAGTGTTGGCTGAACACCGCGCGGCAGTTGAGGAATAGCCTGCTGTACCTTTTCATTTACCACCTGACGGGCAAAATAAGGTTCCACTCCATCCTCAAAAATAACAGTAATCAGCGACATCCCGAAAGAAGAAGCCGAACGTACTTCTTTTACGTTAGGCAGGCCACGCAAGGCTGTCTCCAAGGGATAGGTAACCTGGTCCTGAATTTCCTGCGGTCCCCGTCCCATCCAGTCGGCCGAAACAAGAACCTGATTTTCACTCAGGTCAGGAAAGGCATCGATAGGAGTATCCCGTACGGTAAAAACTCCCCAGACAATAACCAACGCGGTTAATACTAAAACAATCACGCGGTTTTTCAAGGAAAACTCGATTAATTGATTGAGCATGCTGATCCTCCTTAATGACCGCTATGGCCGCTGTGTTCGCCCCCGGCAGCTGGTGATTCGCCACTGCCCTGATCGCCTGTTACCGCAGGTGCGCTTGCGGCTCCCCCGCCACCGTGGCTGGCATGACTGCCAAAACTGCCCAGTTTGGTTTGAGAATCAATAAGGAAGGTAGCTGCGGTAACTACAGTTTCTCCCGGTTGCAGTCCGGACAGGATTTGAACATAGCCATCCGCCGACTGCCCGGTAACTACGTCCCGTTTAACAAAAGTGTCTTCACTTTGGGCTACAAAGACAATTTTGCGGCTGCCGGTATCCAAAATAGCCGATTCCGGAATGACCAGACTATCTCCTAACGGGATTTGCAAAGTGGCATTCACAAACATATTGGGTTTTAATTTTCCCGAAGGATTGGCCATTGCGATCCGTACCTTAACAGTCCGGGTCGCATCATCAAGCACCGGGTTAATAAAAGTCACTTGACCGGTAAATGTTTCTCCCGGATAGGCTCCACTCGTTACCACCACCTGTTGGCCGGGAGTAATGCTGGCGATATCCTTTTCGTAAATGTCAGCATATAGCCATACAGTGGATAAATCCGATAAACTGTATAGTTTATCACCAGGCATAATGTACGCACCCGGCAGTAATTGTTTTTCCAATACCGTCCCGCCGAACTGGGCATAGATTGTCATATGGTCCTTGGTCTGGCGAGTATGTTCAAGGTGAGCAATATCTTCATTCGCAACATTTAATAGTTGTAGTTTACGCCGGGCCGCTTCCCGCAGACGGTTGTTAATCTGGACAACATCCTTGCCGGCATTTTGCAGTTTCTGTACATTCTCCAGGGTCAGCAAATACTCTTCCTGAGCGGCAATATAAGTTGGACTGTATACGGCGGCAATAGCCTGGCCGGGAGCGATTGTCTCCCCTTCCGCAGTTACATACAGCTCATCGACCCGGCCCTCAACCCGGGACGTAATATAGGTTTTTCCATCCTCGTTCATAGCAATCTTGCCGGTAGTCTTTATCTCCTTGTTTAGCGGCTTAGTAACAGCTTGTGCTGTCTGCAGCCCGGCCAGCTGACGGGCTTTTGCGTCTAATGTCACCGTATCGCCCATAGCCATGACCGGCCCGGACATTTGATGCCCCGCATGCCCTGCTGCTGCCGGTTGATTATGCTGCGCGGTATAATAATAGCCAACTCCACCGACAACCAACATACCGGCAGTTACGCCCATGATGATTTTCTTTTTGGATCGAAATTTTCCTATCATGCTGTCCCTCCATTTCCTATTACCTTTATGGTGCCCCACTGGTAAACAAGGGTTTCCCTACTGCTTTCTCCAAATTAGCCACTGCTTTTTCATAATCTACGCGGGCTTTATAATAATCTAATTTCGCGTTGCGCAGGGCGTTCAGGCTATCCAAAACTGCCATAAAATCGACCTTGCCATTGGTATAGCTTACCACTCCGGCCTGATAGGTTTGTTCAGCCTGCGGAATCACTGTGTTTTTATACAGATTAATTTGACGCCAAGCCGATTGAGCTTCGGTCAAGGCCATTTGCAAATCCAGATCAGTCATATTTTTCATGGTAGCCAAGGATGCCTGGGCAGTATCCAGACTTGCCTCAGCCGATCTGACTTCTGCCTTGTTTTTACTCTGCCACAACGGCAGCATGACCATAAATTCCATCTTCCAGGTGTCGGGTTGCGTATCCATCATTGTTTGTTTTCTGTCTTTATAGCCAATACTCAACTGGTAATCGGGCAAGCCTTGTTTATTAGCCAGCTCCACACCGTTCTTTGCCATAGCCAGTTGCCGTTCCATGCCCACAACCGCCGGTTTATTGGTTTGCGCCTCTTTTTGCAATGCAGCTAAATCAAAATTGGGTGGCGGTGCACTAAACTCTTCCTGTACCGCAAACGGCGCATCGGCTGAACGGCCAAGAATAGTATTCACCTTGGCTTTAGCTACCGCCGCCATAGATGCCATATTTAGTAAATCCGTAGTCATTGTAGAAAACTCAGTCTGAGCCCGGAGCGTATCTTGTAAAGGTACCATCCCGGTTGAATAATTCACCTGGGCAATTTGTACCAATTGGCCCATCAATTGCTGATTTTCTTTGCCGATTTCCAGTGCCTCATCGGCATAAAGCAGGTCATAATAGGCGGATTTCGCTGTGGAGTAAACCTCCATTTGCTTGTCTCGATAATTGGCTTCGGCCATCCCTGCATCACTGCTGGCCGTTTTCTCCATCGCTTTTAGTTTTGCCGGATTCATGATGTCCTGAGTAAACGTATATTCGGTCATCATAGCGTCAAAGGGATTGAGGCTGTTTTGGGGAATATCATCTTTCATAATGCCAAGCTGAGGGTTAGGCCAGGCTTTAGCCAGTGCAATACGTGCCTGTTTTTCTTCCCAGCGCTTCTGGCTTTCCATAACAGCCGGATTATTTTTGACCGCCGTATCCACTATCTGCTGTAGGGTCAATATTTCCTGCTGTTCTGCTGCCAAAACCGGGGTATTTGCCAATACGGTTATGAGGGTTATCAGCACTAACCTCTTCCCGGTTGCCCATTTTCGGTTGTCCATAGTGCCTCCTTTTCTCTGCTTCTCTGCAATCTAGAATTGATTCGATGGTATCTATCAATCGAAAATATCTGTTCAAAAGCGGCTTTCCTCCCGAAGAATGATAAGGTAATGAACAATAATTCCTAATGCAAAGAATTGCACTAAAAGCAATAGCCACATGCGTCCCTTCCCCTTTCCTAACACATATCGTAATCATACCCACATGATGTGAAGATGTAATGAACATATCGTGAAGAAGTAATGCTTTTTATTTGAGTTGGCGGTTGCTTAACATCAGATACCAACCAGATCGTAAAAATTAACAAAAAAATAGACGCAGTTTATTCTGCGTCCATTTCAATGGATATCTTAAGACTTTCCTATGTCTTATATCTGCGCCTTTTTCCACAAGAAAAAAACACCTACTACAGTAAGCTATACTATAGTAGGTGTTTTTTGGTGCGGGAGAAGGGACTTGAACCCCCACGGTCACCCGCCAGATCCTAAGTCTGGTGCGTCTGCCAATTCCGCCACTCCCGCATATTAAATTAAAAAAATGGTGATCCACCCGCGACTCGAACGCGGGACACCCTGATTAAAAGTCAGGTGCTCTACCGACTGAGCTAGTGGATCACGTGGCTGGGGCGGCTGGACTCGAACCAACGCATGCGGGAGTCAAAGTCCCGTGCCTTACCAACTTGGCTACGCCCCAAATTTTATGGGGTGACTGGAGGGTCTCGAACCCTCGAATACCGGAGCCACAATCCGGCGTGTTAACCGCTTCACCACAGCCACCATATTACCTTGCAGAGGCTTACTCCTCTAACAACGAAATTAATTATATCATTCGAAACATATTTCGTCAATCTTTTTATCTTGCCCCGTACCGAACACCAGGCCGCTCGCTACAGTTAAAATGATATCTGTCAGCTATGACTAAAATGAACTTATGCCTTCTATTCGGCTGCCTCACAACACGCACATACAGATTTTCACTGTCGGCAAAGTAAGATTTTATCAACAAGCCCGTAATTTCTAGCTTCTTCGGCCGTCATATAATAATCCCGTTCCATGTCTGCTCTAACTTTATCAATGGTTTGACCTGTAAGCCGGCTGTATATTTTATGCAATTTTTCTTTTGTCTTTTCCAGCCAATCACTATGTATTTTTATATCTGTAGCTTGTCCTTGAAGCCCTCCCGAAATGGACGGCTGATGGATCAGTATCTCACTATTGGGTAAAGCAAAGCGTTTACCTTTTGCTCCGGCCGCGAGGAATAAAGAACCCGCACTGCCTGATTGACCTACACTAATCGTTGAAACATCACATTTGATATAATTCATTGTATCCAAAATGGCAAATCCATCCGTTACAGAACCACCAGGACTATTAATGTAAAAATTAATATCCTTATCACAATCAGCAGATTCCAAGAACAACATTTGCGCGATAATTAAACTTGCTGATTCATTATTTACCATTCCGTTAAGCATTATAATTCTATCATTTAAAAGCCGCGAGAAAATATCATAAGAACGTTCACCACGAGAAGTCTGCTCAATAACCACTGGTATAAGATTATTCATAATAACCTCCTATTACGCAGCAATATTCATATTTTGCTTAGAATAAACAAAGGTATTGCTAACGTTACTATGACACCCTGCGTACATCCTCCGGTATTTTCCCGGCGTCACACTATAGCACCTCCTAAATGCTCTCGAAAAAGCTTCTTGAGAGCTATACTGATATTTAAGAGCAATATCCATTATCGGCTGGTTTGTAAAAATAAGTTCTTCAACCGCCTTTTCCATCCGTCTCTGGTTAACATACTTATTTACTGATACACCTACCATTTTGCAGAAAAGTCTATGATAATAATATTTTGACAGGTGAACCTTATTAGCCAGAATATCAAGAGTAATCTTATTATCAAGATTTTTTTCTATATAGTTAAGTGAATCTTTCACCTTGGAGCAATAATTCATATCCATTCCACCTCTCTCCCCATTTATCTTCATTATATCTTTACTTAGGCATTCAGTCTTGATAGTTCTTGCTCAAATAAGAGAATTTCCAATCTATACCAGCCAGAAAACAATCTCTCATAAAACTAACGCCATTTCTTAAGTAACGTAGCTCTGATTATTCTATTTGTCTTCCAAAATCTCCATATTTCATTATTACACATCCTGCCAGTTACATCTCAAAGATATTCTCCACGTCCTCTGCTGTCATGTGTTAAACGATTGGGCAATAAATAAAAAACAAAAACCTTTCAAGATCATCTCTTGAAAGGTCTGATTTTCTGGCGCCGGAGTCCGGACTTGAACCGGCACGTAGGGCTACTTCGCTTGACTTTGAGTCAAAGTAAAGATATTTATTGGAGTGTTTACAGGTATCTGATTTTTAATAAGTACACTAATAAACGCAATTTATAACTTACATATACAATTTCTTGCACCCAACATTGTACCCGGGGGCAGACGACTGATCTATTCAGTAATCCGAAGCGCTATTTAATCTTTTTCGGTTGTGATGGGATCAATATAGAATCGATGTGCCAGTGGCGATTCTATATTGATCGGCTTCTTATGATATTAGCTATTAGATTACTGCAGCTATTGCAAATCAATTCCCACTCACCAACCAAGCGTCCCTTCTCTGGCCAGTTCATCCAAACGCTTGATTATCACCATTTCATTCAGACCAGTTCTCTCTACAATGGCTCCTGTCCGAAAGCCCTTGACGGACTAGCCGAAGCGGTTTATCACAAGCCTGCCTCAATTGGCAAAATGATTACTTTTCTTTTTCCTCTCTATCTTCCATAGGCTTCATTGCTGGTGCTAGATTCGTTACAGGTGATGATTTCATTTCTCCATAAATCAATTTATTCGTTGCATAAGCCAGTGTAAAACCATATACAGTTGCTCCACTAATATTTAATATTGTCGTTTCAACTGAAGTAGGCATAGTTCCATCTACCTTAAGTATAGTTGTAATTGTATAAGCACCAATCCACACTACTAAGGAAAACACCCATCCTTTTAAATAAATTTTCTCACGCTTTATCAATGGCATCATATAAGCAAAAACAATTCCCAATACCCCACAAAAAAATACATTGGCTATCGTAGCTATAATGGTTTCTATTAATTCAAAGGCCGGGGGATGGGCAAACACCATAATAGCCATCCAATCCACATAACGTAATATAGGAATTGGCAATACAGCTCCTAACAAAAGGCCACAAGCATGCATTACAATACCTCCGCTTATACCTGCCAAAAAACCTCTGCTAAATATATCCTTTGCCAAAATCCGTCCCTCCTCCACTCTTCAAGTATAATATGAATAAACTGTTCTTAATTTATTCTATTAAAACTGCCTATTTCGAAGAATGAGCGACCAGAACATTGAAAAAAAACCGGCAGATGAAGCTACCGGTCGGAAAAAGAAAAAATCCCTCCGCCCTGGCGATCAACCAGAATTGAGGTAGCAATTTTACTCTGCCGGCAGCGGAATCACTTCAAAGCTGATGATTTTCTCAAATGCCAGATATTCAACATTACTATCACAGGATCAGTGAGTTCATAATATACAGAACCTGATTGGCAAACAGCAACAGTATGATTAGCCCATGCAATAAAATCATCGGACGATACCACCTCCAACTTGAGAGTATACTTTATGCTGATGCTTTTTTCTCTTGTAGAGAATCATCATTTTCCATGGGAGCAACCATAATAGGCAAAGCACGTTTATATGTGATTTCCCAAAATCAATTTAAACTAATAGCCACTTTTTCCAATAGTTCACATTTCTCTTCCCAGGCTTCCATATTTGCACTAAGAAGGTGATTTAAACGGTCTAAAGATGATTTCCATGCTTCAACAACGGCTCTATTCCTTTTTTCATTACCATAAAACTCAACATCAATCATATTTAATGCTTCAACATGCTCAGGACTTAACGTAGAAGCACGAGTTTTCATTAATGTCCTAAATACTTCGATTTTACGTTGCCTTTTTTCTTTAGATTCCTGAAGCATCCTACTAACTTGTAATGCAACTAATGGGGGCAGAAACATGGCAATGATAGTTAAAATATTGTTAAGGGTTAATTCTGAAAGACCCAATAATACACCCTCGTTTAACTTTTTCGCCAAAATATAATAAATATATAGAATCATATGCTACTTAAAACCGCCATGCTTGCCTACTGTTTGATTTTTACCTCTAGGTTAATTGGTAGATTTTATAACTTTTCCCCCGGCGAAACGACTAAGAATTAGATTATCACCTTTACCATTTTTAGTTTTCCATTTTAAAAACAAGGAATTTTATGCCAAATTAAGACAAAATTTATCAGGAATCCTCTTGTTTAGGAGCAAGGCAGTTTATATTCTAATGATTTTCCAATAGTAAAATACAGAAGGCGCTTATGAATCAAACAATTTCGCTTTTTTGTACCCAACTTTATACTAAAGTCAACATAGCGTAAAGAAAAACAAGCCTTCTACAATGCTGTAGAAGGCTTGTTTTTACTAGGTTTTTCTGGTGCCGAAGGCCGGACTCGAACCGGCACGTAGGGCTACTACGCTTGATTTTGAGTCAAGTGCGTCTGCCAATTCCGCCACTTCGGCATAAGCAAGATTACTTCCTTAGTACAGTAAATATATTATCATTGAGCTAAAAGATTGTCAAGCTCCTCAATAATGTATTTTTTCTTTTATGTTAATTAATGTATATCCGGAATCAGACTTGGAAATACTAAAATCGAAACACTATTTACCGGAGGTCAAACTCGTGAAAAAACACTTATATATTAGCAGTATTATATTCTTCTTTCTAATTGCCTTACATTCTAATGTTTGCACCGCAGCAGTCATTCCTATTGACCATATGCGAGTATCTAAAAGCATAGTTGCTCTAACAATAGAAGGGGGAGATAATGCCGAAAAGCTGAATCAAATTCTCGATTTTTGCCAACAGGAAAATATCCGACTTAGCTTCTTTTACCCTTCACAAATTATTGATCAAAATAAAACATTGATCAAAAAGGCTGTCAAACAAGGGCATGAATTTGGGATTTACGGAGTAAAGCGGCAATACTGGGGTGAATTGCGAGAAGAAGATATACATAAAGAATTAGTTATTGCCGACACCACGTTACGCCAAGTGGCCGGAAAATCATCGCTCATGAAACCACCCTGTCATTATTATGGAAATACGGTTTTAGAAGCGGTAAACGCGTATAATCCTGAATTGAGAATAATCCGCGGGATCAACGAAGCAGGCTGGCCGGCAGAGGTAAAGAATTCTCCTTCAGGAATCATGCAACACATTGTTTCAGGCGACATCATTAACGTTACAATAACCACGGATCAATCGCTGGCAGCAATGAAACAACTGACAAAAGAATTAAAAAATCAAGGCTTTCAAATTGTGACTGTTTCTCATTTATTCTCCTTTGTTAAGGAAAAGAGTTCTTAACGTTTACGGTTATGCTAGGGGTTCGGCAATTTGCAATTATTTATATTGACAAGTTTACTTAAAAAGATTATACTACACAAGTAGCTGATTACTGACTCCGTAGCTCAGCTGGATAGAGCGTTTGACTACGAATCAAAAGGTCGCAGGTTCGAATCCTGCCGGGGTCGCCATAGGATTATTAAGAGCTTTACGAAATGTCGTAAAGCTCTTTTTTGTTATTCATACATATTCTTGCAAGATTAGAAAAATGGCTGGCGGGAAAACTTTTATAATCAACTATTTAGCACTAGTATCTCGAATCACTTAAAGTTAGGATAGGATTGTAAAGATTTTTCTTTCAGAAACTGGAGCCTTACATACCGGACGAACATATGTAAGGCTTCGGCAACAAAGGGGACGGAAAAAGATTATTGTATTTAGGTGATACAAGGTACTAAAAGGAGGCTTTGTGTATGAAGTGCCCTGTTTGTGGTACAGTCAGTTACTTCGAATTTTCTGTTTGCCCATGCTGTGGTCATAGCTTTGCCCTTGACCCGGAACAACCTTTACCCAACTGGCGCAAGTTGCCAGGATTTCGTACGCAGACTCCCTGGAAAATGCTGCTTGCTTCCTTTGTCTATATTATCCTATTATTAGCTATACTGGCTTCGTCGTTTCTTATACTAAGCCCGGGCTAAGCTTCAAACCCTAAAGCAGCCGGCCCCGTTTTACAATCTCCGTCCCGAACCGTTCCTTCAATTCATCCATGGTAGAAGCTATTTTTTCACGTTTTTCCGTAACTTCATTAAACAGGCATAGCTGGGTTGACCGCTGGCTGAAATTGGACACGGACACGCCCAGAAGGCGTATCCCTTCCTTAACAATAATTTTGTCCATTAATTGTAATGCAACCTCATAGATAACTTCATCCAAAGATACCGGGTCTTGTAACGTTATACTACGGGTAATGGTACGAAAAGAAGAAAACCGAACCTTTAAGGTAATTGTTTTACCGGCTAAGCCCTCTTTTCTAACCCGCCATCCGACTCGTTCCGCCAAATCGAGCAGCTTTGTCCTAATCTCGTCAGGTTGTTCAATATCCGTTTCAAAAGTATCTTCATTTCCTATCGACTTTGCCTCACGGTCAGGTATAACCGGCCGTTCATCCCGGCCCCATGCTAAATTGTATAGCTCTATCGCAGCTTTACCCAGAGTGCGTTCCAGCGTATAGGGATCAATTTTTCTTAATTTACCCACCGAGTCGACTTGAAGAAGCCTCAGCTTTTTTTCAGTAACCTCCCCTACGCCCCATAGCCGGCTTACCGGCAACGGTGCAAGAAACTCCAGTTCTTCTCCCGGGCGAATGATCACCAGCCCATCAGGCTTCCGGTGAGCTGATGCCAATTTGGCCAAAAATTTGTTGACAGCGACACCGACCGATACGATCAGTCCCAACTCGGCATACACCCTGCTTTTGATTTGCCGGGCAATATGCACGACATCCCCATGTAGTAATTCCATACCGGTAACATCTAAAAAAGCTTCATCCAAGGCCAGTGTTTCAATCCGTGGTGAAAAATCCGCGAAAATATGAACAATCTGAGCCGAAATTTCAGCGTATTTACTAATTTGGGGAACGACGTAAATTCCCTGCGGACAACGTCGTTTGGCCTCCATGACAGACATAGCCGAGTGTACGCCATATTGCCTTGCTTCATAGGAAGCAGCCGCTACAACACCACGATTGCTTTTCCCGCCCACAATAACCGGCTTTCCCTGATATTCAGGGTGATCCCTCTGTTCAACCGAAGCATAAAAAGCGTCCATATCAGCATGAATAATCCAGCGTTGCTGCGTCATGTTCCATCACTCCTCTCAAGAACATACGTTCGCATTTTATTATAAGACAATCCTGGCAGTCTGTCAAAGAACTTCTGTTTTATTTAGCTACCAAATAACAAAACTGACGCCGGCTGCGAGAGCAACGTCAGTCCACACCAGGCAAATAAAAGAACGATAAGTTTCTTAATTGCTATAAATTCCAAGAATGTTTATTCACGCTTTATAGCTGCAGATTTCTTAGAAAAAAGCTCCAGCATCTCCTCATCGGTGCATTGCGCATATAGCTGGCAATAGCGAACAATCTTTCCAGCTACCGGTTCTTCAATGATATCCCGCTCATACTTATCTTTATATTGGGCATTCCAAAATTCATACCGTACCCCAACCAGTTCAAGTCCCGGTTCAAAACCTGTCTCATATTGAATAACCCGTTTTACCAAGAAAAGATTATCATTTTCGGCTAAGATATATTTATCTTGTTTCATTAGAACAACCATGACAAAAAGGAGTAAGTCACAGGAGAATCGATGAAAACAAGTCGGACATGGTATACTCAAAGGAGCAGGAATAGATCGAGGGACGGTTTGGAGATAACTCCGCTTTTAGAACATGATCAGATTGTCTTAGAGTACAGAGAATTGCTGATAAACAGCGAACAATAAACTTTAAAAAATCAGACAATCCATCCTGCTAATTACGTACGAGGGGTGGTTGTAGTGCAAGCCTTGTTACCCTGTTGTTGTGGAGTAGATGTCCATCGAGATGTTGTACAAGCTTGTATCTTAAAAGGGTTAAGCGATAACCCTGAAGTG
>NZ_FQZD01000036.1 GCF_900141835.1 Propionispora hippei DSM 15287
GTCACAAAGGAAGCGGAGCTGACAGTTCTTTTTAAGAAGGCAGGGAAGCTTCCTGGCAAGACTTTCCCGCTCGGGAAAGTAGCGATATTTCTTGATTTCCTTAGCCACTGTACTGGGATGCTTAGTGATTTTTCTGGCAATAGAAGCCAGAGATTCACCGTCCAATAAGCCTTTCTCAATCTTAATGCGTTGGGTCGTTGACAAGTGTTTGCCATCATACTTCGTGTTAGCCATAATGACCTCCTGTGTTGCGGAGGAATCCACTGCCTATTCATTGTACCAAAAAGTAGTGCAAGACTAACAGCATCAAACACGAATTAACTACTGCAATCAAGAACTTACCTTTTCATTTTACCGCCGTTTTTGTAAAAACCGCTTGACATGGAGTTCACTCCAGATGCTAAACTAGGTTTTAAAAGAGTAAGACAATGCCTGAATTAGGCCATCCCTTTTCCGGCATTTAGTTAGGATGTGTCTTCAAATGATCAAAATATCCACCGGCAGCGTCTTTTGAAGACACTCCCTAAGCATTCCGTAACAACATGGAGGGGTATAACATGGAAGCGAAAAAATTAGGCTTTGGCTTTATGCGATTGCCGCTGATTAAGCAGGATGATCCGACCAGTGTTGATTTCCCCGAGTTGAATCAGATGGTCGATCTGTTTCTGGAGAGAGGCTTTACTTATTTTGATACTGCCTATATGTATCATTCCGGCAAGAGCGAAATCGCCTTGCGCGAAGCCTTGATCAAGCGCCATCCGCGCGACCGATTTACGGTGGCCAGCAAATTGCCGACGATGTTTCTCAAAGTCGAGGAAGATCAAGAGCGCATTTTTAATGAGCAATTAGAAAAATGCGGTGTTGATTACTTCGATTATTATTTGATTCACAACCTGGGCGTAACCAATTACGAAACAGCCAAACGATTGGACAGCTTCGGCTTTGTGCAGCAAAAGAAGCGGGAAGGCAAGGCCGGAAAAGTCGGTTTCTCCTATCATGACAATGCTGCTTTGCTTGACGAAATTCTGACGGCCCATCCGGAAGTGGACTTTGTGCAACTGCAGATTAATTACCTGGATTGGGATAATGACAGTATCCAGTCCAGGAAGTGCTACGAAGTGGCGCGCAAACACAATAAACCGATTATTGTGATGGAGCCTGTCAAAGGCGGGGCGCTGGCCAAGGTAGCGGAAAAAGCGGAAGCGCTGTTCAAGGGGTACCGGCCGGACTTATCGGTTCCGTCCTGGGCGGTACGGTATGCTGCCAGTCTGGACGGGGTTATGATGGTACTGAGCGGGATGTCCGATAAGGAGCAGCTGTTGGACAATACGGAGTACATGAGCGACTTTCAGCCGCTTAGCCAGGCAGAGCAGGCTATCATCGAACAGGCGGTTACGATTATTAATGAGGCGATTGCCATTCCCTGCACCGCCTGCCAGTACTGTGTGGATGAATGTCCGAAAAATATAGCGATTCCCAAGTATTTTGCGCTGTACAATACGGAAAAGCAAGCGGTGAGCAAGGGCTTTTCCCTGCAGCAGCTCTACTACAATAACTACACCAAAATCCATGGCAAGGCTTCGGAATGTATTGCCTGCAGGCAATGTGAGCGCCATTGCCCGCAGCATATTGAAATTACCAAGTGCCTGGAGGATGTGGCCCGGGTCTTTGAAGCATAACTTTCATTTTTCTCGGCGGGAGAGTAACCTCTAACGTTCATCCGACATAGGATACAGTAGATTCTGTATTAAGCTATGAGGAGGTTATAATCATGCGTTGGGGTGGAAATGGTGGCTTTGGACCAGGAGGTAGCTGGTTTATTATCATTATTATTATTTTGTTGTTGTTTTGCTGCTGCTGTAACGATAATGACACGTCGACCTGTTGAGTTCCCATAAATAGATAGGCTGTGTCTTTACATGTAGCATGAGGAAACTCACCTTGCCAATCCGGAAGGTGAGTTTCTTTTTATTTCATTCTTCTTTGCCGGGAATTGCCGGATTGCCGCGAACCGGTTTGCTCGCCCGGCGAACTGCCGCCAGAGCGTGCCGTATGACTTCATCCACTTGATGTTTGTTTAAGCCAAAAGGACGAACCATTGACTTGACTTCGTTGCGGAACTTTTGCTCATTAAAATCAATTACCAACAGGACCACCCCTTATTGTGTCTTTACTTTATTATACGGATGAGCCGGCGGGAAGGTGAACTGTAAAATTTCTTTATGTTACCTGGTAGTCTGTAATCCCTAATTCTTAGTGTTCTTACGAGATCTTTCCGCCCTGCTTAGTTGCCGTCGGCTTGCGTATTCCCGATATGCGCACCTCCTCCGTCTTGCAGGACGAAAAATCTCTCGCAATTCATTCTATAGGTTTAGAGTTTACAGATCTCTAGTGCTCCATAAACCTTGTAAACAGAAATTGCTGACGGTCAAAATTTCGTCAGCCGGCGTGGTCGTCAGTCGACATATAGGCGTCTTGGCTGACAAAACTTTGCCTCGCCGCAGCTTCCAGTTTCAAAGTTGGCGGAGCAGCAAAAATGAACTTTTGTGCAAAATGGCAGGGGATTTCTTCCAACATGGCGAACTATATTCTGGTATTAGTTTCAGGAGGGAGAACGAATTTTGCATACTTTCTTAGAACGTGTCAACAGTCCGCAAGATATTAAGAAGCTGACTTTTGCCGAACTTACTTTGCTGGCGGGAGAAATCCGCAGCCTGATTATTGAAACGGTAGCCCGGTCAGGCGGCCATCTGGCTCCCAATCTGGGGGTGGTGGAGCTTACCCTGGCTTTGCATAAAGTGTTTGACAGCCCACAGGATAAAATGATCTGGGATGTGGGTCACCAGTCTTATGTCCATAAAATATTGACGGGGCGGGGCGGTGCCTTGCATGAGTTGCGGCAAATGGGCGGTATCAGCGGCTTCCCGAAGCGCAGTGAAAGCGAACATGACGCGTTTGCCACCGGCCACGCCAGTACGTCCATCTCGGCGGCTGTCGGCATGGCGGTGGCGCGGGATATGTCGGGACAGGACAATCACGTGTTGGCGGTAATCGGCGACGGGTCGTTGACTGGCGGGCAAGCTTATGAAGCTTTGAATCACGCCGGGCATATCGGCACCAAACTGATTGTGGTACTGAATGACAATGAGATGTCCATTGCCAGGAATGTAGGCGCCATGTCCGGCTATCTTGCCAAAATACGGACGGCTCCCGGTTATGCGAAGGTCAAACAAGACCTTGAACATTTGCTGCGGCGTATTCCCTCGATCGGTGACCGGATGGTTCAGACGGCGGAGCGGCTGAAAGACAGTGTGCGGCATTTCTTTATTCCGGGGATGCTGTTTGAAGAGTTGGGTTTTACCTATCTCGGTCCGATCGACGGACACGACCTGGCCGACCTGACCGGACTGTTGGAAAAAGCAAAGCAAATGAGCGGCCCCGTTGTCCTCCATGTGCTGACCCGCAAGGGAAAAGGATATGCTCCAGCCGAACGAAATGCCGATATCTTTCATGGGGTAGGACCTTTTCATGCGGCCACCGGCGAGATTATCAAAAAGGACGGACCACCCACCTATACCCGGGTATTTGGTGACACCTTGCTGACCCTGGCGGAAGCCGATAAAAATATAGCCGCCATTACGGCAGCTATGCCGGAAGGAACGGGGCTAAAAGCTTTTGCCGGCCGTTTCCCGGCCCGTTTTTTTGATGTAGGTATTGCCGAACCTCATGCGGTGACCATGGCGGCGGCGATGGCCTGTGAGGGGAAGAAACCGGTCATTGCGCTTTATTCCACCTTTGGCCAGCGGGCTTATGATCAGGTGCTGCACGATGTCTGTCTGCAGGAGCTGCCGGTGGTGCTAGCTCTTGACCGGGCCGGTCTGGTAGGGGAAGACGGTCCGACGCATCACGGTGTGTTTGATTATTCCTATCTCCGGCATATACCCAATCTGATCTGCATGGCTCCGAAGGACGAGGGGGAACTGCGACATATGCTGTATACGGCGCTGCAGGGAAATCGGCCGGTAGCCCTGCGCTACCCGCGAGGCAGCGGGATCGGGATCGGGGTCGATTTGAGTGAACCGCTGCAGGTTTTGCCTGTCGGGCAGGCCGAAGTATTACGGCTGGGGCGGGATGTTAACCTGGTTGCTATCGGCTCCATGGTAAACCCCTGCCAACAAGCTGCCGCGCAATTGCAGGAACAGGGTATTGACGCCGGGGTAGTCAATGCCCGCTTTGTTAAACCGCTGGACCGGTCAGTTATTCACCTGTTAGCGGAAACCGGTCCGTTGATTACGGTGGAGGAAAATGTGCTGGCTGGCGGCTTTGGATCTGCCGTTCTGGAATGTCTTAGCGACCAGGGGCTGGCGGGTAGCCGTGTGCTGCGCCTGGGGCTGCCGGATGAGTTTATTGAGCATGGCGCTCATGCCCTGCTGCTAAAAAAGTATAGTCTCGACGCCAACGGCATTGCCAGGCAGACAGCAGGGTTTTTGCGGCAGCTCTTTCCGGAATAAATTGACCTTTTGATAAATCTGTGATACGCTGATACCAATTACATACCTGTCACAGGGGGCTGGGAAGGCCGGCTGAGATATAGACCCGATATGTCTATGACCTGTAACCTGATCTGGATAATGCCAGCGGAGGGATGACGGATAGAAGGGCCTGTTTTTAACCGTTAGCATCCGTGAGGATGCTTTTTTTATTGACTGGGCTGATGGGAATTGAAAGCAGTTTTTTTATCCCGTAGGATGTAATACTGAACTTCCACTAAAAGCTTGGGGTCTTTGCAGTCTTTCTAATCTTTTAATGGGAGCCAGGATAAGAAAATCAATGGTTGTTAGGAAAGGAACGAACTAAGATGCAGGAAAATAACCGGACGGTACGGGGAAGTCATTTTTTATTTTTATGGTTTGGTGCGGCGGTATCAATCGCTGAGATTATGACCGGCGGACTATTGGCGCCGCTGGGATTTAAGCAGGGGCTGCTGGCGGTGATCCTCGGTCATCTGGCCGGAACGACGCTGCTGGCCTTGGGCGGCTACATTGGTGCCCGCGAGGGAATTCCAGCTTTATTTTCTACGCGAATTTCTTTTGGGGTATATGGCTCTTATCTTTTTTCTGCTTTAAATATTTTGCAACTGGTGGGTTGGACGGCAGTCATGATCATTTCAGCCGCCCGTTCAGCCAATGATGTGACCAGGCTGTTGTGGGGCTGGGACCAGCTGCAAGTATGGAGTCTTTTTATTGGCGCGCTGGTGGCTCTATGGATTGCGCTGGGCCGCGAAGGAGGCTGGAAAAAACTGAATATGGCTGCAGTGGTATTACTGCTGGGCGTAACGGCGCTGTTGAGCCAGGTAGTCTTTCATGATACCGGCGCTTTGACCAAAGAGGCGGTTGGCGGCATATCTTTTGGCGGGGCGTTGGAGCTGAGCGTGGTTATGCCGTTATCCTGGCTGCCGCTGATCGCCGACTACACCCGTTTTGCCCAAAGCCGCCAGGGTGCCGTGTGGGGCAGTTGGGCCGGCTATTTTATTGGCAGCTGCTGGATGTATATTATCGGCCTGGGGGCGGCGCTGGTGAGCGGCAGTGCCGATCCGTCGGCCATGATGCTGGCCGCCGGTCTGGGCTTTGGCGCCCTGGGCATTATTGTGCTGGCCACTGTGACGACTACGTTTATGGATGCCTATTCCGCCGGCGTCAGTTTTGCCAATCTGGTGCCGGCCTGGAATGAAAAATGGATGGCGTTAGTACTGACGGCAATTGGTACGGCACTGGCGCTTGCGGTGGATATGGAACTTTATCAGGACTTTTTGCTGGCCATTGGCTCAGTTTTTGCACCGCTGTTTGCTGTTCTGTTCAGCGATTATTTCTGGCACGGCCGCCGGCAGGTGACAGCAGGTCTCTTGGTTGACTGGCCGGCGTTGGCCGTTTGGGGTATTGGGGTTTGGCTGTATTATCAAATGCTGGAGGTTGATTTTATCGCCGGCGCGACCATACCGGTCATGGTTATCTCAGCCATATTGCTTAAGCTGGTGCGCCAAGTGGGAGGACAGCAAAAACAGGCCGGCAGATAACCGGCCTGTTTGGAAGAAACAATGTTTTTTAATAGAGTCCGAATTTTTGCGACAGCCAATAACTGGCCGGCTCCTCAATCCAGCCCATGCTGTTGTCGGTAATTTCGGCGACAAACAGCCGGTCCTCGTGAGCCAGATAGCGGCCGATGGCCTCGAAAATCTGGTTGGCGTCATAGGGGCTGTCCAGCAGCCACACGGACGGCAAGGCCGGTATGGCATCACCCAAGGCGCGGAGTGCGGCGGTAAGACGGTCATAATCAGGCTGCTGGGAGCCAATGGAAAAGGTAATTGTGTAGATCATCGCTTTGTCCTTTCTGTCATATCCTGTACAATTCGCCGGCACCGGAAAAAAACCTTCCGTTTGATTGCCGGACGTGTTTTCAAAACTATATGAAACGGCCCCTGACAGCGCTATCTGTGCCATACTTCATTAAAAAATTTGCAATAGGACCACTATTCCTGCAAAAGTTCGCGTGCCCTTTAGGGTATAACTCGTTTGGCGCAAAAATCACTCGCCCTGGATATTCCGTTTAGTTTGAAAATGCGCCGTAAGAAAAAACAGCAAAAATAGTTTCAAGCTAAACGGAATTCAAAGAAAAAAGGGGTATACTAAAAATATCTCGGAGATACCGGGACAAATAAAGAGATGTTTTCTCCCTGATTTCATTTCTTTATTTTTTCGACCCCGCAGCCCCGGCCGGCTGCGGGGTTATTCCATTTGGGTTAGAATTTTTAGACAATCTGTGGTATGATAATAGCAGCTAGAGCAAAAGGGGGAAGCAAGCGTTTGTTTAAAAAGCTTTCGACAAAAGATAAAATCTTATCGGTGCTGTTTGTGGCATGGATTGCTATTTTGGACATTCATAATTTAACCTTTATCCAGATTGCCGGTATCATTGCCATTGTGTTCTATTTTATTGCGTTATATAACAAGGTCAAGGAGTAGTTTTTATAAACGGAAAAGACCGTGAAGGCAGGAACGCCTGTCTTCACGGTCTTTTTATATTTCTAGCGGGATAGCCGCTTGACGAAACAGGCAATGCGCTCCAGAGCCTCGGCCAGATTGTCGCTGGAGGTGGCGTAGGAACAGCGGACAAAGCCTTCGCCGCAGATGCCGAAGGCATCGCCGGGGACTAAAGCCACTTTCTCTGCTTTCAACAATTGTTCGGCAAAAGCCAAGGACGACAAGCCGGTCTCCTTAATAGAAGGAAAGATGTAAAAGGCGCCCTTAGGCTCAAAACAGGCTAAACCGGCGTTGTGCAGACCGTCCAGCATGAGTCGCCGGCGGAAGTTGTACTCGCCGACCATCTGCTGTACAGCCTTTTCGCCGCGCCGCAGGGCTTCAATAGCGGCGATCTGGGCGGTTATCGGCGCGCAAAGCATGGTATACTGATGAATTTTAGTCATGGCCGCAATAAAATCGGGGTTGCCCATAGCATAGCCGATGCGCCAGCCGGTCATGGCGTAGGCCTTAGAAAAACCATCCAGCAAAATGGTACGGTCTTTCATATCCGGCAGGGAAGCAAAACAGGTGTGTTGGCCGTCATAGGTCAGCTTACCGTAGATTTCGTCGGAAACAACAATGAGATCGTGCTTTTTGGCAAAACCGGCGATTTTTTCAAGCTCCTCCCGGGGCATAACGGCACCGGTGGGATTGTTGGGATAGCCGATAATTAATAGTTTGGTACGGGGGGTGACCCGGCTTTCCAGTTGCTCCACGGTCACCCGGAATTCTGTTTCCAGAGTGGTCGATACAGGTACCGGAATGCCACCGGCCAGGGTGACGCAGGCCTTGTACGATACATAGCAGGGCTCCGGGATTAGGACCTCGTCGCCGGGACAAAGCAAAGCCCGCATAGCCAGGTCAAGCGCTTCGCTTACGCCGACCGTGACCAGAATTTCATTGCGTGGATTATAGGTAACGCCGAACTCATTTTGTTTGAGCCGGGCAATTTCTTCCCGAAGCTCCAGTAGGCCAAAGTTGGAAGTGTAAGATGTATAGCCGCGGTGCAGGCCGTCGACACAACTGTCGCGGATATGCCAGGGTGTAATGAAGTCAGGCTCGCCTACTCCCAACGAAATGACATCGTCCATTTCCGAAACGATATCGAAAAAACGCCGGATGCCGGAGGGCGGGATGGAGTTGACTGCTGGTGAGATGCGCTCAGACCAGTTCATGGCGATACCACCAGCCGGTGATCAGCTTCCCGGTCATCCATGATCACATGGGCTTCTTTGTACTTTTTCAGCATAAAATGTGTGGTTGTGCTGACGACGCCGTCAATAGTGGAGAGCTTGGTGGATACGAAGTTGGCCACTTCCTTGAGCGAACTGCCCTCGATCATGGCCAGCAGGTCATAGGCGCCGGACATCAGATACAGGCTGCGTACTTCGGGAAACCGGTAAATACGTTCGGCTACCGAATCAAAACCGACTTCGCGCTGCGGCGTTATTTTTACGGCGATAATGGCGGTGACACTATCCACACCTGCCTTATCCCAGTTGATGATCGTGTGGTATTTCACGATGATCTTTTCATTTTCCAGCCGCTTGATGGCTTTTTCAATTTCCGACTGAGGCTTGTTCAGCATGACCGCCAGTTGGTCAAGCGGCAGGGTATGGTCCTTTTCTAAGAGCTCTAATAATTCAATCATGTAAAAAACCTCCTTATAAAATAAAAAAATCCCGTCCTGAAAAGGACGAGAAAATATTCCCGTGGTACCACCTAGTTTAGCCTGTGGGGCTCACTTTTTCCTGTTAACGCCAGGCTACGGCCATGCTTACTATTAGTTTTCCGCAGGCTGTTCGAGGGTGGCATTCCGTAGCGGTTCCTGCGCCGGCTCACACCTTACCCGGCTCTCTGAAGAGGACACGCGATACGTACTCTCCCTGTCATCACATTCACATTAAGTCATTTTTGAATATAGTATCATAGTAATTTTATTATTGCAAGTACAGTCTGTCCGTATAAAAATGTTTTTTGCACGGACAGACGATAGCCTGCCCGTTTTTGTATGCAAATATTTTTTAGTACATATAATACATTAGAAGGGAGTGAGGTTCTTGAAATTGCTTTCTGTAGGCTTGACCGGAGCAACAGATGAGATTCGGGTAAAACTTCAGAAAGATTGTGTTGCATTGGCGCAGGAAGGATTTCAGGTCGCGATAGATGAAACCAGCAAAGGTAATTATACCTTTCTTGGTTGCAATGTCGTCGACGGTGAGCTATCCTTCCGCAGCTATGAACGCATCAAGCAGCTCTTGAAGGATTATGTGGCTCAAATCGTTTCCGAATTGATTGTGGCCGATGAAGAAAAGAATATTATCCGCAAGATCATTAACCAGAACTACCATTACTTCAACGAGGAAGAACGGGCGGCTGTTTATGAGAACACCCTGAAAGCATTAAACGGGAATAAAACAAATGTCATTGATTTCAGCCTGGTTGACCGCCGCAAGCAAATATTGTCAAGACTGACCGATTATTTGGATCATCATCACGAATTGGTGGTGGAAGGATTTATCAACTTTCGCCTGAAAGATTATCGCGAAGAACTGGTCCATCTGGTGGATGATGTGGTTGAGGACTTCATGATGGAACTGGAATATAAAGAATTCATCCGTGTACTGCGTTATTTTGTCGATATACAGGAACCCCAGGCGGATGAAGTGCACATAGTGATCGATCCTGAAGGAGTCTTTAAAATTATTGACACGGCAGGTAATTCCATCCACAATCAGTACCTTGAGAGCTATATCAGTCAGAGCGCGGACGAAATTAATTATGGGGACCTCCTGGTTACCGCTTTAATCACCCTGGCACCGCAAGAGATCGTCCTGCATGGCTGCGACCCACAAAAAACGCAGGATACGGTCGAGATCATCAAAAATATATTTGAGGGCCGTGTGACAATCTGCAAAGGCTGCAGTCTTTGCCGGCCGTATGTTTTGGGAAATATTACGCCCGATAATTGACAACAGGCAAGGGATCAGCTATAATTTAGGAAATGTAATAGTAAGGTAAAAGTAATGACGAGGATATGGCAATAAGCAAGGCGTTGCAGAGAGAAGATGCCACCGGCTGCAAGCATCTTTAACGTAGCTACCTATTGTTACCGCCTCCGAACTGTCCGGTTGAAGCCGGACCGGGTTATATGTCCGTTAGCATAGCATATACGAGATGAGTTTTTTAAACTAATCAGGGTGGAACCGCGGGTATACTCCCGTCCCTATGTGGGACGGGAGTTTTCTATTTTTGTCAGCTTTTAGTTTTTATTTAGGAGGGATAACAAATGGGACATATTCACATTGAGTTAAACAACGGCTCGATTCGGGAAGTGGAAGCCAACCAGACACTGGGAGAAGTGGCGCAGTCAATCAGCCGCAGTCTGGCTAAAACCGCATTGGCGGCAAAAGTGGACGGCAAGGTGGTAGACCTGGCCTGCCGGCTAACCAAGAACGCTAAAGTGGAGTTTCTGACTTTTGAAGATCAGGAAGGGAAAAATGCTTTACGGCATAGTGCTTCCCACATAATGGCTCAGGCGGTAAAACGGCTGTATAGCGATGTGCAGATAGCTATCGGTCCGGCGATTGCCAACGGTTTTTACTATGACTTTGATGCGCCCGTTACATTTACTCCGGAGGATTTAGCCCGTATTCAGGCTGAGATGGAGCGCATCGTGAAAGAAGACCTGCCGATTGAACGGATGGAAATGGAGCGCGCCGAGGCAGTCCGGTTCTTTGAGGAAAAAGGTGAGTCTTACAAGGTGGAACTGATTCGCGACCTGCCGGAAGATGCCGTCATTTCTTTATACCGTCAGGGCGAGTTTGTTGATTTATGCGCCGGCCCCCATGTAGCATCCACTGGCAAGGTCAAGGCGATTAAGCTGCAAACGTTAGCGGGAGCTTACTGGCGCGGCGATGAAAAGCGCAAAATGCTGCAGCGGATATACGGAACGGCCTTTGAGAAAAAAGCCGAACTGGACGCCTACCTTACCATGCTGGAAGAAGCCGCTAAACGGGATCATCGCAAGCTGGGCCGCGAACTGGACCTCTTTAGCATTCAGGATGAGGGGCCGGGCTTCCCGTTCTTCCACCCCAAAGGTATGATTATCCGCAACGAACTGGAAACTTTCTGGCGTAAGCTGCATGTAAAATACGGCTATCAGGAAATCAAAACGCCGATTATTCTCAGTCAGAAGCTATGGCAGCAATCGGGCCACTGGGATCATTACCGGGACAATATGTATTTTACCCAAATTGATGACGAAGGCTATGCCGTTAAACCGATGAACTGTCCCGGCGGTATTTTGGTATATCGCACCCAGCATCACAGCTACCGTGACCTGCCCTTACGTACGGCCGAACTGGGTCTGGTGCACCGCCATGAACTGTCTGGCGCCTTGCACGGCTTGATGCGGGTACGCAGCTTCACCCAGGATGACGCCCATATCTTCATGCTGCCGTCGCAGATCAAGACCGAGATTAAAGGGGTTATTGATTTGTTTAACCAGGTGTACAGCACTTTTGGCCTGTCCTATCACGCTGAACTGAGCACAAAGCCGGAAAAGGCAATGGGCAATGATGAGATTTGGGAAGTGGCAACCAAGGCTTTGCAGGAAGCCCTGGAAGAGTGCGGTATGGATTATAAAATCAATCCTGGCGACGGTGCGTTTTATGGTCCGAAAATTGATTTTCATCTGAAAGATTCTATCGGCCGTACCTGGCAGTGCGGTACTATCCAACTGGACATGCTGCTGCCGGAGAAGTTTGATCTGAACTATATCGGCGAGGACGGACAAAAACACCGTCCGGTTATGATCCATCGCGTGGCTTACGGCAGCATGGAGCGGTTTATCGGCATTCTGATCGAGCATTATGCCGGAGCCTTCCCGGCCTGGCTGGCGCCGGTGCAGGTTAAACTGCTGCCTATTACCGACCGCCATGTCGCTTATGCCCAGGCCGTTGCGCAGCAAATGCGGGGGCAGGACATCCGGGTGGAAATTGACGACCGGAATGAAAAAATCGGCTACAAGATCCGGGAAGCTCAGGTGCAAAAAGTGCCGTATACACTGGTGGTTGGTGACAAGGAGCAGGAAACGAACAGTGTTGCCGTGCGCAAAAGAGGCCAGGGCGACCTGGGCAGCCAGCCGGTAGCGGAGTTTATGGCCCAGTTGCTTAAAGAAATCAGTGAGAAAAACTAGAAAATAGCTTGACTTGTAAACTTTTGAATGATATTATAGTCAAGTGAAGAATAGTAGTAAGCAGAAGCCATCCGCTTCTCACCTTACAACGGAAAGTTCGTAAGGTCTATATGGGCATGATGTATGTTTATGCTTTTTGGCGGATGGTAGTATATACCATCCGTTTTTTAGTTTTTTATAGTTCGTAAATAAGTGGAGGTGAGTGGCAATTAGCAAAGAGAGTTTAAAGATCAATGAGGAAATTCGGGCCAGGGAAGTTCGGGTGGTCGGCAGCAATGGCGATCAGTTGGGCGTTATGTTGACCAGAGAGGCCTTGCGCATTGCTGGTGAGCAGCATCTTGACCTGGTGGAGGTGGCCCCTACCGCCAAACCGCCGGTTTGTCGCATTATGGATTTCGGTAAGTTCAAGTATGAACAGCAGAAACGCGACAAAGAAGCCAAGAAGAAACAAAAAGTGGTTACGGTAAAAGAAGTAAAGCTTCGCCCCAATATTGAGGATCATGATTTCAATGTTAAGCTGAAAAACGCTCAGCGTTTTCTGCAGGACGGCGATAAGGTCAAGGTAACCATTATGTTCCGTGGCCGGGAACTTTCTCATCCGGAGCTGGGGAAACAGGTTTTACTCAAAATGGCCGCTGAATTGAAAGAGATGGTCAATGTTGAGCGGGAACCCAAGCTGGAAGGAAAAAATATGATTATGATTTTGGCAGCTAAACCACATAGCTAAGCCTTATAATTTAGAAGGAGGATCCACCATGCCTAAAATAAAAACACGCAGAAGTGCCGCAAAACGTTTTAAAGTCACAGGCTCCGGCGAATTCAAACGCGCTAAAGCCTTTAAAAGCCATATTTTGGAGAAAAAATCTCCGTCCCGTAAACGCAATTTGCGTAAAGCGGCTCTGGTCAGCAAATCCGATCATGAGCGCGTAGCAAAAATGCTTCCTTACGCTTAATTTTCCATACTTAACTTAAACAGGGGGTAAACAACATGCCAAGAGTTAAAAAAGGCGTGACTGCACATAGACGTCATAAAAAGATATTAAAACTGGCGAAAGGCTACAGAGGAGCCAAGAGCAAACAGTTTAAAAAGGCCAATGAAACGGTTATGAAGGCGCTGTATTATGCCCGCCGTGACCGTCGTGCCAAAAAAGGCGAATTCCGCAGATTGTGGATTGCCCGTATTAATGCGGCTGCCCGCACCAACGGCATTTCTTACAGCCAGTTGATGAACGGCCTGAAAAAAGCCGGTGTGGAAGTAAACCGTAAAATGTTGGCAGAGCTTGCTGTAAGCGACAGTGCGGCCTTTGGTTCGTTAGTGGCTGCTGCGAAAGAGCAATTGGCCAAGTAAGATAAATCCGGAGCAATCCGGATTTTTTTACATAACCGGAGATTCTAAAAAGGAGTGTTCCGACTCTATGCTGGAACGTATCAACAGCTTGCAAAACCAATATGTCAAACTGGCTGCCTCCTTAAGGGGAAAAAAGTACCGCGAGGAAACAGGACTTTTTGCCGCAGAAGGGATCCGGCTGGTCGAAGAAGCGGCGCAATCGGACTATTGCATTGATTTGTGCCTGTGTACCGAGAAAGTGGCCCGGAGCGAACGGGGACAGGCTATTCTCGCTGCTTTGGGGCAGAAGAATATCCGGTTGCTGGAGGTTAGTGAGAGCGTCTATGCTAAAATAAGCGATACCGAGCAACCCCAGGGAATTATGGCGCTTGTACAAAAGAAACGTTTTTGTTTGCGGGAAGTAGCTGACCGGCAGGGGGCTCCGCTCTGGGTGGTGCTGGATCACCTCCAGGACCCGGGCAATGTGGGCGCCGCCATTCGCAGTGCCGATGCGGCCGGTTGTACGGCGGTTATCCTGTCGCCGGGCTGTGCCGATCCGTTTGCCGGCAAGACGGTACGAGCCAGTATGGGTTCCTTGTTCCACCTGCCTATACTAGAGCAGGTGGCTTTAGCGGATTTTTTCCGGTTCTGTAAAGAAACAGGCGTTACACTGCTGACCTCTTCGCTAACCTCCTCAGACGTTTACTTTGAGGTTGACTTTACGTCAGGCGTTGCCGTTATTTTCGGCAACGAAGGAAAGGGCGTCAGTCAGGAAAGCCTGGCGGCAGCCGATCAAAACGTATATATTCCTTTGGTAGGGAAGGCCGAATCGCTTAATGTGTCGGCCGCCGTTTCCGTGATCCTTTACGAAGCGGTACGGCAGAGATATTACGGACAACGGCAGGGAAAAAATGACCGGTAAGTGTGAAGGTCAGCCTGGGGAACTATTAATTCGCACCGCGTATACAGACGGATATTTTTTAGCCTAGCCGTGTCAGCAAAACCCTGGAATAGCCAATCTTTCCTTCGGTTTTGCTTTCTCGTCAGGTGAAAAATCTCTCGTCATGCCGGCAGGCTCAATAAATCAGCGGTTCCCTTGTAAATTGAGAATCTGTATGCTACAATAGAAAAAAGTCCTGATACCGACATTAAATAGGGAGGGTGTGGTCTTGGTGTTGACCGCCGAATTCTTCTGGAAATTGTTTGTAACGACCGGTTCTATTGCTGCGTACTTATCTTATCGACAATTGATCATGCATTGATGGACTTTAATCGCGATGACGGAAAAAGTATGTCAGGTCTGTTTCGTACAGGGAGGAAGCTGCCGTAGATTGAGAGCAGCTCCGGGGACATCTGGCAGAAGTTCGTTCCTGAGTATCCGGGCTGAAGGTGAATTCTGGTAGGCCGGACGTTTCTTCCGCGTTAGGGAAGCAGAGTATAAATTTAGGGTGGTACCGCGGAAGTATGGCTTTCGCCCCTTTTCAGGGGCGGAGGTCTTTTTATTTAGTTTTTAGTTTAGGAGGATAGTTATGGAAGAACAATTGGCAGCACTAAGGGAGCAGGCGCTTCGTGAACTAAACGAAGCTGAGGGCATCAATGCCCTGAATGAACTAAAAGTTAAATTTTTAGGAAAAAAAGGGAGCTTGACCGGACTTCTGAAAGGCTTGGGCGGCTTGCAGCCGGAAGAACGGCCTCGCATTGGGCAGCTTGTCAACGATATCCGAGTACAACTGGAAGCCGGGATTACTGCTAAGGGTGAGGAACTAAAGCAGGCAGAGCTGGCTAACCGACTGGCCTCTGAACGGATTGACGTAACTCTGCCGGGGCGTCGCCCGGCGATAGGCACCAAGCATCCACTGACACTGACGCTGGAACGGATCAAGGAAACCTTTATGCGGATGGGGTTTGATATCGCCGATGGGCCGGAAGTGGAGACCGATTATTATAATTTTGAGGCGCTAAACCTGCCGCCGGACCATCCGGCCCGGGATATGCAGGATTCCTTCTATATTACCGAAGATATATTGCTGCGCACCCATACCTCACCGGTACAGGTCCGCACCATGCAGGCGTCGGATCCGCAAAAGCCTATTCGGATCATTGCGCCGGGCAAGGTATACCGCCGCGATTATGATGCTACCCATTCACCGATTTTTCATCAGGTGGAAGGACTGGTAGTCGATAAGGGCATCCGTTTTTCCGATCTGAAGGGTACGCTGGAACTGTTTATCCATGAAATATTCGGCAGCAAAGTGGGCGTTCGTTTCCGGCCCAGCTTTTTTCCGTTTACCGAACCGAGCGCCGAAGTAGACATTTCCTGTGTAATGTGCGGCGGCAAGGGCTGTCGTGTATGTTCGGGGACCGGCTGGCTGGAAATTCTGGGGTCAGGCATGGTGCACCCCCGTGTGCTGGAAATGAGCCGGTTTGATTCGGAACAGGTCAGTGGTTTTGCTTTTGGCATGGGGGTCGAACGTATTGCTATGCTGGTATACGGCATTGATGACCTACGTTTGTTTTATGATAACGACTTGCGCTTCTTGCGGCAGTTTTAAGAAGGAGGTTTAACCTATGCGTGCATCTGTTAAATGGCTTAAAGACTATATTGATTTTAAGGAAACACCGGAAGAACTGGCCGACCTGCTGACTATGGCCGGTGTGCCTGTTGCCACCGTTGAATATTTAGGTAAGAATATTGAAAAAGTAGTAACCGGAAAAATTCTGGCTATTGAGTCGCATCCTAACGCCGATAAGCTGTGCATCTGCAAAATCGATGTTGCCGCCGGTGAGATACTTACCATTGTAACCGGAGCAAAAAATGTCCAAGAAAATGATATTGTGCCTGTGGCGCTGGTGGGAGCCGAATTGCCGAACGGCATGAAAATTAAAGAAAGCAAGCTGCGCGGAGTTATGTCCAGCGGCATGCTGTGCTCGGCGGCCGAACTTAATTTGGACAGCAAGCTGCTGTCTGCGGAAGCTAAAGAGGGTATTTATATTTTGCCGTCTGAAACCCCGATGGGCGTCGATGTCCGGACTGTGCTGGGCTTGGATGACGTGGTGCTGGAGTTTGAGCTTACGGCAAACCGGGCCGACTGTTTCAGCATTCTGGGGCTGGTGAGGGAAATTGCCGTATTGACAAAGAACAGTGTAAAAAAGCCTATGCTGAACGTAAAAGAGGCTGCTGGCGAAAAAGCATCTGCCCTGTTTAAAGTGGACATCCAGGAGCCTGCTCTCTGTTCGCGCTTCACTGCGCGGGTGCTGAAGAATGTCAAGGTCGCCCCTTCGCCGGACTGGCTGAGACACCGGCTGCAGGCGGCGGGCATGCGCTCCATCAATAACGTAGTTGATGTTACCAACTTTGTCATGCTGGAAATGGGGCAGCCCATGCATGCTTACGACTACAATCTGCTGGCCCGCCACACCCTGAGTGTCCGTAAGGCCAACCCCAAAGAGCGGCTGACGACCCTGGACGGCGTAAGGCGGGAACTGACGGAGGATATGCTGGTAATCGCCGATGCCGTACAGGCGGTAGGACTGGCTGGTGTCATGGGCGGTCTGGCAACGGAAGTTTCCGCTAACACCCAGAACATTCTTTTGGAGGCGGCCTCCTTTAACGGTGTCAGCATCCGGCGGACTTCACGCAGTCTGGGACTTCGTTCGGAAGCTTCCGGCCGGTTTGAACGGGGCGTTGATACGGCCAATATTACCCGGGCGTTGGACCGGGCCGCGCAATTGCTGGAAGATATGGGAGCCTGCCAAGTCTGTACCGGTATAGTAGACCAGTACCCGCAGGTCGTGCTGCCCAAGCAAGTGGTCTTTACCGCCGGACAGATTAATGCCCGTTTGGGAACGGATATTGCCAAGAAGGACATGCTGGAAATCTTAAAACGTCTGGAGTTTGAGCTTGATGCTCCCGGTTCGGCCGATGCGGTTACTGTAACCGTGCCGACCTGGCGCAGCGACATTACCAGAGCGGCAGATATTTCGGAGGAAATAGCGCGGATTTACGGCTACGATAGGATTCCCTCGACTACTCCGCACGGCAATATGGTCCGGGGCGGCCAGAGCTATCTGCAGACCATTGCCGATAAAGTAAAGACTACTTTGTCCGGTAGCGGCTTCTCCGAGATTGTTGCGTTTAGTTTCACACATCCGGGAACGCTGGATAAGCTGAATATCCCCGCTGATAGTACTCTGCGCAAAACAATCGCCATAGTAAACCCGATTACCGATGATTTCCCGCTGCTGCGGACCACTTTGTTGGGCAGCATGCTGGAAACGGTGGCCCGTAATTTATCCCGCAAAAATGAGGATTTGCACCTATATGAACTGGGGGCGGTCTATTTGCCGGAAACCCTGCCGCCGACGGCTGGCTCTCTACCGCAGGAACCGTTGATGCTATGCGGCGCTCTGGTGGGAAATCGCCAGGAGATGACCTGGAATGTAAAGAAAGAGCCGGTTGATTTTTATGACGCTAAGGGGGCCGTGGAGGTATTGCTGGATTCTATGGGAATCGAGAACTATACTATACAGGCCGGCGAACATCCTTCCTTCCATCCGGGAAAAACGGCAATCGTTGTTAAAGACGATACGGTGCTGGGAACGATTGGCGAAGTGCATCCCCAGGTGCTGGATGGTTTTGATATTAACCGTAAGGTATACGCTTTTGAATTGAATGTGGCGGCTATTGCCGACAAGGCTGAACTCTTGAACAAATACCGTTCACTGCCTAAGTTCCCGGCGATCAACCGGGATATCGCCGTCGTTCTGCCGGCGGAAATCCCGGTTGACGAGGTATACCGGACGATTAGCGATACGGCAGGCGCTCTGCTTACCGGTTTGAAACTGTTCGACGTGTATACCGGCGAACAGGTGGCTGCCGGCTTGCGCAGCCTGGCCTTTTCCCTAACCTTCCGGTCGGCGGAAAAGACGCTTACCGATGAAGAAGTGGAAGGGCCTTACAAAAAGGTTATTGCTGCGCTGGAAAATACGCTGCAGGCAAAAATCCGGAGTTAACTAAATTATTAGGAAAATAAAGCAAGAAAGATCTGGTCAGCCGGCCCGATCTTTCTTGTTTTGCTTTTTTCCGGCAGGATTTAGCTCCTGCAGGTAGAATCTATCATAACAAAGTATTTATGTGAATTTCCTGAAAGCGGGTCTGTTGCGCTTAGTCGGTGTATATACTATGTAGTTGAAGAACAAACAAGGTAGTTGGTGAAAGAAGCATGAATGATAAAAAATGTAAGGTTACAGTTGAAATATTTGGCGAGTCGTATCCACTTAAGGGCGATGCCAATATGGAGCACATTATAAGAACCGCAGCTCTGGTCGATGAACGTATGCGCAAGGTCGCGCGAACCAATGCCCGTTTATCACCGGCGAAGATTGCCGTGCTGGCGGCACTTAATCTGGCGGATGAATTCATTCGGCTGGAGACAGATTATCAGGAACTGCTGGAGCTGCTGGATAAGAAATAATATCTGATCACCGGAGTTGTCTAATACTAGCCGGTATAAGCCTCCTTTTATCTGCGAATAATAGCGATAAAAGGGGTGATAGTGTGTTTGGTCTTGGTGAGGCAGCTTCGCTAGGTGAACTTGGACGGGTTTTTTTACATATTATTCTTTTCTGTACGGCGGCGCTGATTGTGGTGCGCATTATGGGAAACCGTACGGTAGGGCAGCTTTCTCCTTTTGATTTTGTGATCATGGTAGGCATCGGCGACATTATAGTCAGCGCTGCCATGGATAAAACGCAAACCCTGCTGACTGGGGTGGAAGCACTGCTGGCCCTCCTGCTTTTGCAGCAGGTGCTGTCTTACCTGTCGTTAAAGAGTACGCGCCTAAGAACCTGGTTTGAGGGAACGCCGGTGACTTTGATTAAGGACGGGAAAATTATTAAAGAAAACTTTGCCAACACCTATTTTAACTATGACGATTTGCGTCAGGAACTGCATCGGCAGGGCATGGATATTACCGATCTGAAGGATATTAAAACAGGCCGTCTGGAAAGCTGCGGCGTGTTTTCGGTCATAAAAAATCCCGAGGCCGAGCCGGTGTGCCGGCGGGATTTTGATGATTATATTGCCAGTATGTTCGATAATCCGCTAAGTCCTATGGGTGCTCAAATGGTAAAACTGGAAAAGCTGGTGGAGGATGTGAGCTATATTAGGGAATACCTGCAGCAGCCTCCGGGCCGGTATGATGCGCCGGATTCTCAGCAGCCGTTAACGGAAAAAGAAATTCATTGAAAAAAGGAGGGGTAACCCCTTCTTTTTTCAATGAATAGCTGGTAAGGTATATACAGATGGAAACTGTTTTTTATTTACCATAGCGGGGCAGGTGGTTTAATGAAGGTATTGCTTGTTTTTGTCGACGGAATCGGTTTGGGAGAAAACCGGTCTGATAAAAATCCATTTGTAGCCTACCCCGTGCCCTTACTGCAAACCTTGTTCGGCGGTTCGCCAACTCTTTCGCTGGGACCGGTTCTATCGGAACATGCCTGTTTGATTCCAACGGATGCCACACTGGGCGTAGCGGGACTGCCGCAAAGCGCGACCGGTCAAACGGCACTGTTTACCGGTGTGAACGCTCCGGCTGTTATGGGCATGCATGTTCACGCCTTTCCGGGGCCGAAACTGACCGAAATCATTGCCAGACACGGCATCATGAAACGGCTGGCAAGCCATGGCTATCGGGTTACCTCGGCTAATATGTATACGCCGGACTATATGACCTTGGTGGCTAGCCGCAAACGACGTCATGCGGCGACTACGCTGACCATTCTGACCGCCGGACAGCCGCTGCGGTCACTGGAAGATTTGCTGACCGGGCGGGCTATTTATCAGGATATTACCAATGAAGCACTAATTCAGGCCGGTTGGCCTGATGTGGTGCCTCTGGCGCCTCGGCTGGCCGGACACCGGTTGGTAGAACTGGCCGATACGCAGGATTTTACTATGTTCGAGTATTTTCAAACCGATCTGTGCGGCCATAAGCAAGACTGGGTGCGGGCCGCGCAGATCATGAATATTTTGCAGAAATTCCTGGCCGGTATTTATGAAGCATTAACGCCGGACATGCTATTAGTGCTGACCAGTGATCATGGCAATTTCGAAGATTTAAGCACGAAAAGGCATACGCTGCAGCCGGTGCCGACTGTACTGATCGGCAGGCAGTGCGTCCGGCTGGCCCGGAATATACATTCTTTAGCCGATATCACACCGGCGATTATCTCGGCTTTGGAAACAGATAGAGGGAGATGAATTTTTTGGAACTTTTGGCTCCTGTGGGCAGTTACCCTGCGTTGGTAGCTGCCGTGGAAAGCGGTGCCGACGCCGTATATTTGGCGGGAAAGTCCTTTGGCGCCCGCGCTTATGCCGATAATTTTGGAGAAGAGGAGCTGGCGGCCGCAGTGCGTTTTGCCCATTTGCGCGGTGTGCTGGTTTATATAACCGTGAATACGCTGGTAGATACGGCGGAATTGGAGGAATTAGCCGTCTATCTACAGCTTTTGGACCGGCTTCAGGTGGACGCCATCATCGTCCAGGACCTGGGCGTGGCGGCTCTGGCCCGGCGGCTTATCCCCTGTGTGCCGCTGCATGCCAGTACACAGATGACGATTCATAATCTGGCCGGAGTAGAGTATCTGGCGGAACTGGGATTTTCCCGGGCCGTGCTGGCCAGGGAACTGTCTTTGGAGGAAATCAGTCATATTTGCCAGCACTCACCGATTGAGATAGAAGTATTTGTCCATGGGGCGTTATGCATTTCCTACTCAGGGCAATGTTTGATGAGCAGCATGATCGGCGGCCGCAGCGGCAACCGCGGGCGCTGTGCGCAGCCCTGCCGTCTGCCGTATACTTTGGTTGACCGGGACGGCAACAATGTTTTGGCCGATGCCGATGCCGGCGAATACCTGTTAAGTCCCAAGGATTTTAATACACTGGACGATATGCCGGATTTGATGGACGCCGGCGTAACCTCGTTTAAAATTGAGGGGCGCATGAAACGTCCGGAATATGTGGCCGTGGTAGTCGACATATACCGGCGGCGGATGCAGTCTTATCTGGAGGGCAATCCGGATGCGTCGGTGGCCGCCCTGCAGCATAAAAATCTGGCCCAAAT
The DNA here is from genome assembly GCF_900141835.1 of Propionispora hippei DSM 15287. NCBI lineage: Bacteria > Bacillati > Bacillota > Negativicutes > Selenomonadales > Sporomusaceae > Propionispora > Propionispora hippei. The sequence continues at coordinate 21,727 of NZ_FQZD01000036.1, forward strand.
ATTTAACCGGGATTTTACCACTGCCTATTTACATAAGAAAACAGGCCGGGAGATGATGAGCCACCGGCGTCCCAACAACCGGGGTGTCCGGATCGGACGGGTGCTGGCTTATGATCTGGTCGACAAATCGGTTAGATTGAAGCTGGATGAGGAGCTTCATGTCGATGATATTATTGAATTTTGGGTCAAGGTGGGCGGGCGGGTCAATACTACCGTGACCGCTATCCACCAGGAGGGAAGCGAAGTGGCGGCAGCGCCGGCTGGTGCCGAGGTAACCGTGGCAGTGCCGTCACCGGTTAAAGCCGGTGACCGGGTATTTAAGATATTTGATGCCCGGCTGATGGAATATGCCCGCCGGTTTTTTACCGGTGCGGCGCCGGTCAGGCGTATTCCGGTAAAGGTCGTGGTGGAGGTTGCCCAGGGACGGCCGTTGGTCGTTCATATGCAAGACAGTGAGGGTTTTACCGGACAGGCTGCCACCCAGTTTATTGCCGAGACTGCCCGCAACCGGCCCCTGACAGCCGAAACGGTTGCCAAGCAAATCGAACGCCTGGGAACGACCGTGTTTGCCTTCAAACAACTTGAATGCCGGATTGACGGATCCGTCATGGTGCCCTTGAGTGAAATCAACGATGCCCGGCGACGGGCGGTCGAGGCGCTGGAAGAGGCCAGACTGGCCCGGTTCAGCCGCCCTACGGCACCCGTGTCGGCTCACTTCCCCGAACCGGCTGGCGTAAAACCTCTGACGGGCAAAAAGCCGGAGCTCGTGGTTCAAGTAGATACGCTGGAGAAAATAAAAACAGCTTTGCGGCAGGGTGCCGACCGCATTATGTTTGGCGGAGAAACGCTGAACCATCAGGCGCTCTCATCGGAAGACTACCGGAGAGCCGTTGACCTGGTTCGCTCGGCTGGTAAAAAAATTGTCTTGAGCACGCCGCGGCTGGCGAAAGAGTGGCAGATACCTAAGCTGCGGCAAGAGCTTGCCCTGTTTGAGTCGCTGGCGCCGGATGCTGTGGCTGTTGCCAACCTGGGTGTGCTGTACCTGGCCCGGGAACAGGTTTCGCTGCCGCTCCATGGCGATTACCCGCTTAATATTTATAATCTGTATACCATTCAGTTTTTGGCGGCGCAACAGGTAGCCAGTCTGACCCTTTCCCCCGAACTGACCTTTTCCCAGGTGGAAAGACTGGCCGGCAGCAGTCCTGTCGAGCTGGAATGCCTGGTACATGGCTATTTGACGTTAATGGTGTCTGAATACTGTGCGGTAGGCAGTTTTTTGGGCCAGCTTCACACAGGCACCTGCCAACAAACTTGTCTAAAGGGACAGTACTGGCTGAAAGACCGCAAGGGAGAACGGTTTCCGCTGGCCACCGATCAGTATTGCCGCATGCATGTGTTAAACGGCAAAGAGCTCAGCATGCTGCCCCATATTGACCGGTTTGCCGAAAGCGGTATCAGCCGGTTGCGCATTGAGGGCAAATGGGGGTCTGACGTTCATTTGGCCGAGGTAGTCCGGCTTTATCGCGAATGCCTTGACCTGGGAACGGTGCAGCGCAAACGGGTACAGGAAAAGATTAACGCAGCCGAACATGAAGATATAACGAGAGGCCATTATTTCAGAGGGGTACTGTAACTGGTAGCCGGTGGCCTTAAGCCACGGGCTTAGGCGGATACGGCATAGGTCGGACCTTTCTGTCTTGAGGAGAACGAACAGAGTATGGTTGAAGCTGTATTACACACATTGGAATTTCATAAAATCATTGAGCTTTTGGCTCAACGCACAACCTCATCGCTGGGCCGTGAATTAGCCGAGGCCTTGAAGCCAGTCAGCGAGGTTGAACTGGTACAGGAGCGGATTGACGAAACGCAGGAAGCCCGCGATATCATGGCCGCCGTACCCAATGTTCCGTTGGGCGGCATTCGGGATATCCGTAAGGTGGTTAAGCGGGCGGAACTGGGAGCAGTGCTGGACCCGTCTGAACTGCTCGGCATTGCCAGCATATTGTACGCTGCCCGGCGGATGAAGCATTTTTTTCATGACTTACCGGTAGAGACGCCGCTCTTATCGCATGTAGCGGGTGAAATCGAAGTATTGCGTCCGATTGAGAATGCCATCGAAAATACGCTTACCGAGCAAGGGCAAATCCGGGACGATGCCAGCGTGGAATTAAAGAATATCCGGCGGGAGATCAGAACGGCGCAAAGCCGGGTAAAGGAAAAGCTGGATCAGATTCTGCGGTCCGCCGAATATCAGAAGTATTTTCAGGATGCACTGGTGACTATCCGCTCCGACCGGTATGTCATCCCGATCAAGCAGGAATACCGCCAGTTTTTTCCCGGCATCGTCCATGACCAGTCGGCCAGCGGCGCCACGGTATTTATTGAACCGATGGCGGTGGTCAATCTGAATAACGACATTAAACAATGGACGGTGGCCGAAAAGAACGAAGTAGAGCGGATTTTAGCGGCTCTTAGTCTGCAGATTTCCCGGGCGGGGGAAGCTATTACCGCCAATTGTCAGGCGCTGGCCTGGCTGGATTTTGTTTTTGCTAAGGCGCGCCTAAGCTTTGATATGCAGGCACAGCGGCCTGAAATTAATCAAACCGGTTATGTTAAGCTGCAGCGGGCACGGCATCCGCTGATTCCGTCCGAGGTGGTTGTCCCTATCGACGTGGAACTGGGCGGTTCGTTCCATACCCTGCTGATTACCGGACCCAATACCGGCGGCAAGACGGTCACCTTAAAAACCGTTGGCCTGTTTGCCCTGATGGTGCAAGCCGGACTATTCATTCCAGCCGCCAGCGGCTCAGTGATTGCTATTTTTAACAATATTTTCGCCGATATTGGTGATGAGCAAAGCATTGAACAGAGCTTGAGCACTTTTTCTGCTCATATGACTCATTTGGTTAAGATCTTACAGCAGGTGTCGGCCCGGGATTTGGTGTTGATCGATGAAATCGGCGCCGGAACCGACCCGGAAGAGGGGGCTGCCCTGGCGATGGCTATTCTGGAGCATTTGCTCGCCAGCGGCGCCAGGACGATTGCCACCACCCATTACAGTGAACTGAAAACCTTTGCCTACAGCCGCGAGGGGATGATCAATGGCAGCGTTGAATTTGATGTGGAGACGTTGAAACCGACCTATCGCCTGCTGGTGGGTGTTCCCGGCAGCAGCAACGCTTTTGCCATTAGCCAGCGGCTGGGCTTGTCCGGTCAATTGATCCGCCGGGCGAAGGAACTGCTGGAAAAGGAGCATGCCGACCTGGAAACGGTACTGCAGGGACTAGAAAAGGAAAAGATTGATTATCATAAGCGAAATGAAGAAGTGGCCCGGTTGGAAAGGGAAATAGCCCGGCTGAGGGAAGAGATGACCCGGGAGTATGACAACCTGGAGGAAAAGAAACATAAGGTGCTGCAAAAAGCCCAACAGGAAGCGGCCTTGCTGATCCGGCAGGCAAAGCGCGAGTCCGACGAAGTGATTGCCGAGCTGAAAGCACAGTTTGCCGTAAAGACCGAACGGGACAGGCAGACGGCGATCACCAAGGCAAGAGGCAGGCTGCGGACAGCCGGTGACAGGATCGAAGAGGTGACCGAATCCGAGGCCGATTATCCGGCGCTTTCACCGGATCAGGTAAAAGCCGGTACCGGTGTCTATGTGACTACTTTAAGACAGCAGGGAACAGTCCTCAGTGTACAGGGCAGTGAGCTAACGGTACAACTGGGCCTTATGAAAGTCAATGTGCCGCTCGCTGTTTGCCGCTTGGCTGCTATCGCTCCGGCGAAAAAGTCCCATCCCGGACCGTCCCAAACGGCAGGGCGCAGACTGGACAACAGCGGTGCCAAAGCTGTCAGCCGTCAAATCGATATCCGGGGAACCAATGTAGAAGAGGCGGAGCTCCTATTGGAAAAATACCTGGATGACGCCATTGTGGCTGGTTTGCAGGAGGTCCTTGTAATTCACGGCAAGGGAACAGGCGCACTGCGCAAAGGGGTCAGAAGTTATCTGAAACACCATTATCACGTTAAGGATATTAGTATTGGAGAATTGAATGAGGGCGGCGACGGTGCTACCGTTGTACGGCTGCTGTAAACAGAGGTGTGCTTGCACACCTCTGTTTTTTTGCGCATAGATTTAAAATGAAAGGTCTGAAAATACGTCCTGGATAACCACTGATTAAATGACCTGCCGGCTTGGCGAGAGACTTTTTCGTCTGACAAGGAAGCAAAACCGTAGAATTAGCGGCTCTTATTTCAAGGTTTTGCTGACGCAGCCAGGCGGGAAAAAGATCCGTCAGGACGCGCAGCATTAATTAATAAGTGGTTACCTAGAGCTTCCGGGACTTGGCGCAAGCCAGGCCAATTGATTAAAAGTTGCTTTTCCAGTTTAAGTAACGCCCGGCCGGCCGTTTTTCTCCTTCCTCGCCAGGTTGCTTTTCCACCACCGGCAAGGGTATAGGCTGAGGCGACGGTGTGGCTGGCTGCTCCTGAGAGATGGCGGCGGCTACTTCCTTGGCGACAAAGGATTTAGTTTCCGGGGGATCTTTTTTTTCGTGTTTATCATGATTGCTATCCTGCATTTTGTCAGTATGGCTGCCGCCCAGGTTGTTGATCAGTCCCAGGATGGCCGACATATTGCCCCCGCCGAGTTTTGCCTTTAACTGGGGATTATTGAGCAGCGGCAATAGTGACATGAGGAGGTCCGGTGACGGTCCGCTGCCATCACCTTTAGTTAATTCGCCAAGCAGTTTCTGCAGTGGATTTTCACCTGACGCTGCCGGTATCGACCCTGTGGCGGCGCTACCGGCTCCCTGGCTGCGATTGAGTATGGCGATCAGACATAGTAGCGAAAGTAGGTTGATGGCCGTATCATAATTGGTGTTATTTGTTGTCAGGGTATCCAAGATGCGGGTAACCGATTGTAGCAGGGACCGGTCAGAGGTTTCGTTCGACATATAACCACTCCTTAGATCAGGCCGGGAATTTTAGGGAGGTTTAAGTCGCCGGCGAGCTTATTCATGGCTGATTGGTGTAATTCACGTGATTTATCCAGGGCATTGTTCATAGTGGCGACTAATAGATCCTGGAGCAGGGCGATGCTTTCCGGATTCAGGTATTGCGCGTTTAGTTCAATGGCGAGGATTTCTTGCTGGCCGTTGATTACAACTTTTATGACATCGCCGCTGGTGACTTCCAGCCGTTCATTTTTTAACTGTCCCTGAATAGTATCCACATTCTGTTGTAGCTTTTTTACGACATCCATCATATTGCCCAGATTCTCCCACATAATTCCACCTCCGCTATATTTATATGCTAATGTATGCAAAAAGAGTAAAAATGTGCTTCATTTATTTAATTTAAAAATAAAGAGGCAGATGCCATACCTCGCACATATATTATATTAGCCAGTTTTAAATTCTTAGGAGGTGGGCTTCATGCGCCTGCGGCGACGGCATAGAAGAAATCAACTGCGTGAATCCAAGGCGACAGTGTTGCCTGATGAAAATATAAGCATAAATAGCGAGCCGGAGGAAGTGACAGTTGACGACAGGGACAGTGAACCGGTCAAGTCGGTCGCGCCGGAACAGGTAACTGTGGAAACGCCCTACCAGCCTGGACCGGGTAATTTCTTGCGGCGGATTATTAACAATCCTAATTTTAGTTTTCAGGCCGTTATCATTCTATTAACCTTATTTTCCGATAATTTTCCTATGGAGCGTCACTTAAACGGCATTACCACCACGGTAGATAAAATCCGCAATGTAACCGAAGTCGTCAATAGTACCATGCAGTCCCTCAAGGTTGCTTCCGAGGCGCCGCGGCATATTAGAAAAATGCTGGAATGAGCGGGCGTCAATTTTATTTTAGTAACATATAAGACGGAAAAACCATATTATGAAATAAAAGGTGAGGTCAACTGCTGGTACAGACTTTCCGGCAGGGCTTCATTGGTTAATTGAGGGAGGGAATCGAATGGCAAGAAATTGTGGCGGTTTTGGCGGCGGTTTTGGCTCCTGGTGGATTATCATTATTATTATTTTGCTGTTCTTCTTTGCGGTAGATGACGGTCCGTTTGTTTAAAAGATATTTGTGTAACAGGGGAATCGGCAATGGCGTTGTCTCTATATAGCCAGCTGCCAAGCTGGAGAATGCTCATTTCATTATATGTAAAAATAAAAAAACGCGCGAAAGGCGCGTTTTTTTTCGTGACCGGGGAAAGGAGCGGTGTTTTTAGTTTTTCTTCGGTTTTTCCGGCAGTCCTTCCGGTACTGGTGGAAGGGTGGCAGTGCCGCTCTTGTCCGGGCTATCCTGCTTAGGAGGCGGCGGCAAGGGTTTTACCTCGCTATGAGGTGTGTCAGGGGTTCCTTCGCTGGAGTTCCCGGTCTTGTCTTTATCTTTCTCCGCTTCTTTAGTTTTGTCTTTATCCTGCAGATTTTCGGTAGCGGTGCTTTGTTTATTCGGTTGGGTGCCTTCGATGAAGATTTCACTTTTAGCGTCTTTGTTATTGGGATCGGTCACCAGCAGTCCGTCCTGGGTCGAAACGGTGGCTGAAACAATGCCGCCGGGACGGGGGAAATCACGGACCGGCATACCCTCTACAGCCCTAGCCATGAAGGATCGCCAGATCCTGGCGGGCGTAGCACCGCCGGTAATTCCGTTCAAATAACCGTCGTTGTCATTGCCCATCCATACGGCGGCTACCAGGTCTGGAGTATAGCCGACAAACCAGGCATCCTTATAGTCGTTGGTGGTACCGGTTTTCCCGGCAGCCGGCCGGCCAAGATTAGCTGCTGTACCAGTGCCGCGCAAGAGGACACCTTTTAAGATATCCGTCAGAAGGTAGGCGCTTTTTTCATTAATGACCGCTTTTTCCTGGGGCGTGTATTCTTCCAGCACCTTGCCGGTGCGGTCAACTACCTTGATGATGGCAACCGGTGCGGCCCGTACGCCCTGATTGGCCAATACGCCGTAGGCACTGGCAATTTCCAGCGGGGTTACGCCACGGGTCAGGCCCCCAAGCGATGCAGCCAGGTTGCGGTCATTGGTGCCGCCGTTTAATACCAGCGTGGAGATTCCCATCTGCTGTGCATAATATAAAGCCTTGTCAATGCCAACTTGATTGGCCAGCTTGACAGTAGGTACGTTCAGAGATTGCTCGAGGGCAGTACGCAATGATACTTTCCCCCGGAAATCCCCGTCATAGTTACTGGGTGACCAGTTGTTAAAGGTGATGGGACTGTCTTCAATAATCGTGGAAGCGGTCATGCCGCTTTCAATAGCTGCCAAATAAACAAAGGGTTTGAAGGCCGAGCCGGGCTGTCTTTCGGCCATAATGGCCCGGTTAAACTGATCGTTGCCTCTGCCGCCGACCATAGCCTTAATATAGCCGGTGTGAGGATCCAGGGCGACCAGGGCTCCCTGGGGCTGTTGAATGCCGTTGCTGTCGGTGCGGACGGTAGGAAGCTGTTTCATAGCCGCTTCTGCTGCAGTCTGCATGTCAAGATCCAGGGTAGTGTATATTTTTAAGCCGTCTTTATACACCGCATTGGCACCATACTTATCAATGAGTTGCTGCAAAACATAATCAACGAAATACGGCGCCGTATCGGACAGATTGTTTTGTACGGCATGAGAGTTAAGCACAAGTTTTTCTTTTTGCGCTTTGGCGGCCGTGGCGTTGTCAATATAGCCGTATTTGACCATTTGCTCCAGCACGGTGGCCTGCCGTTCGGTGGCGGCTTTCAGGTTGTTAAGCGGTGAGTAATAGTTGGGGCTCTTGGGAATACCTGCCAGCATGGCACATTCGGCCAAAGTCAGATCTTCCACGTTTTTCCCGAAATATACCTGGGCGGCCGATTGTACGCCGTAAGCACCCTGGCCAAAATAAATATGATTCAGGTACATTTCCAGAATTTCAGTTTTGGTATATTGCTGTTCAATTTGCAGGGCCAAAAAGGCCTCCTGGATTTTTCGTTTAATTGTCTGCTCCTGAGTCAGCAGGGCATTTTTCGCCAACTGCTGGGTAATGGTGCTGCCGCCTTCGGAGACGCCGCGATTGGTAATATTAGCCCAGACGGCGCGTAAAATTCCTTTGGGATCGACGCCGATATGCTGGTAAAAGCGGGCGTCTTCAGTGGCAATGAAAGCGTTTTGCAGATCTTTGGGTATTTTATTGATGGAAACAGGAAGCCGGTTTTCGGCCGAATGGATGGTGGCAATCGGTTTGCCGTGAATATCAAATACTTGGGAAGAAGCCGCCGGACGGATATCGCCTTTTAGTCCCGGCATAGTCTGAATGCTGGCCGTTAAAAAGCCGATGCCGGCACCGGCAATGATAACGATAAACACAATGATGGCAATGACAGTCAGTTTTGAAAAGAACTTTGGTGAAGAACGCTGGTTTTTTTTATTTTTATTCTTATTGTTAGCTTCGTCGTCATACATGCTGAGCGTGACAACCTCCTTCAAATACAATCACCGCGTAGTTTTATACCCCAATTATTATAACATAAATCATTAGAAAACATATAAGATTTAATTTGCTGTTCCGTTAGGTATGCTTAGCGGCTAGCCGGGCAAGATAGTAGGTGATGTTTAAGGAGCGGCTGACTTATTCGTACGCCATGTCCCGGCGGAGCTTGTTTCGCCTGGTATCGTCAGTAAGCTTTAAAATAGCCCAACTATTTTCGATTTGCTTTTTACTTTCTTGTCAGACGCAAAAATCTCGCCAGGCTTATTTAATCAGCGTTTCCATAAGAAAAACAAGAGGATTTGCCGGACGAATGCCGAAATAAGGTATATTCCTAATTTAAATAAATGTAATGTTGTGGAAGGGGTTGTACATCTTTGTTGCGTGGCGTCAGAGGAGCTACTACAGTGGAGAGAAACGAACGGGAGGAGATTTTTGCGAATGTCGCGGAACTGCTCGCGCTTATTGTGGAGGAAAATAAAATTGATATAGAGGATATCGGGGCGGTGATCTTCAGCTCTACCCCGGATATTAACGCCGCTTTTCCGGCGGCCGGTGCCAGGATAATGGGCTGGTCCGAAGTTCCTCTGTTTGGGACGCTGGAGATTGATAACCCGGAAGGGGTGGCGCGCTGTATCCGGGTGCTGATTTTGTGGAATACCGAAGTGCCGCAAAAAGAGATCAAGCACCTGTATTTAAAAGGTGCTTCAGTGCTCAGACAGGATTTAAAGAATTAGATATAAAGAAGTTATTTTGCGAATGGAATGCAGGGTGATATGGTTATGGCTTTATTATCGGTGGTGGTGCCGGTTTTTAATGAAGAAGAAAATATAGAAATTTTTTATGATACGGTATGTGAAGTATTAACGCCACTGAGCTATGATTTCGAACTGATCTTTGTGGATGACGGTTCAACCGACAGGACGCCGCTATTGCTGGATGTATTAACTCAGCGGGATGGCCGGGTCCGGGCTCTGTTGCTGGCGCGCAACTTTGGACATCAGGTAGCGCTAACCTGCGGGCTTGATCATGCCGTGGGTGACGCCGTCATTACTATGGACGGCGATATGCAGCATCCGCCGGAGCTGTTGCCGCTGCTGATCGGCAAGTGGGAGGAGGGTTTTCAGGTTGTCCAGACCATCCGGAAAACGACGGAGGGGGTTCCCTGGTTTAAGAACTTTACTTCAGGAATGTTTTACAAGCTGATGAACGCTATGTCCAAGGTGCATGTCCAGGAAGGCGGTTCGGATTTTCGTCTAATGGATAAACAAGTAGTGGCAAGTTTCCGGCGCTTCCGGGAGAGGGCCCGGTTTATCCGGGGGATGGTCGGTGCTATTGGCTACAGGCAGGTGCAGATTGAGTTTGTCGCGCCAAAACGGTTTGCCGGCATATCCAAATTCTCGGTGCGGCGGATGATGCATTTTGCGTTGGACGGCATTACGGCCTATTCCAAACTGCCATTGCGGATGGCCTTTTATATTGGCATAGTATTTTCTTTTATTAGTTTTTGCATTGCGGTCCATGTCATCTATATTAAGATTTTTACCAATGAGGCGGTTCCAGGCTGGAGTACGGCCACAGCCAGCGTGTCTCTGCTGGGGGGGATACAACTGCTGGGACTGGGCATCATCGGTGAATACGTAGGACGGATTTTCGAAGAAGTAAAGCAGCGTCCTTTGTATTGGCTCCAGGCTGAACTGCCGGAAAAGAAAAAGTAAGCAGCCTGTTCTTTGAAAAAAATATATTTTTGTAGGAATATTACGCATTTTTTGGCAGGATTTTATGTAAAAATATTGAATATTTGATCTTTGTGAGCGATAAAGCCGAATCCAGCTCAGGTACGGGGGAACCGTTTGTAGGGGGTGAAACTCATGTTTTTGAGTAGGGAGAACCTCAACCCTAACCCGTCAGCTAACCTCGGAGGCTGTGAGAGGAGCCGTACATGGGTAAAGTGTCTCGTTTCTTTGTATTTTTTGTTTTGGCGTTTTGCATGTTTTCTGTTACCTGTGCTGCCGCGGCGTTTGAAAAAGGTGATACCGGACCGGAGGTTGCCGCCATTCAGTCAAAGCTGAACGACTTTGGCTATAATGCCGGCGAAGCGGATGGGAGTTTTGGTTCCCGAACGGTGGGGGCCGTGATGGCTTTCCAACGTGACCACGGATTGGAAGCGGATGGCGTCGTCGGGTATCAAACCTACCGTCTTCTGATGGGCCGTGAGATTCCGGTAAGCCGCGATGGGTCAAGTGTTATGGCACGGCGAATTATCCAAAATGCCCTGAGCTATGCAGGGGTTCCGTATCAGTTTGGAGGAACCAGCCCTGGCGGGTTCGATTGTTCCGGTTATGTCCAGTTTGTCTTTGCTCAAAGCGGTGTATATTTACCGCGAACAGCCGATGATGACTTCGGCATGGGACAGGCTGTTTCTTATGGCCGGTTGCAGCCAGGCGATCTGGTGTTTTTTTCTACATACGCTCCGGGACCTTCTCACGTGGGTATTTACTTGGGGAATGGCACTTTTATCAGTGCAACGTCCAGCCGTGGCGTAGTCACTGACCAACTAGGCAGCGGTTATTGGGGAGCTCGCTATATTGGAGCTCGCCGCATAGTTTAATTATCGTTTGGGGGAGGCTGCGGCTTCCCCATTATTTTTTCAGCCATACGCTGATTTGTCGGAAGCGCCTGGCGATAGCCGGAGCTTTTTTTATATATTTATTTTTATGAAGAAAGAATGAGGCAATAAATGGAAAATATAGTAATAAGACTTAAAGAGCAGGGTTGCCGGCTGACTCCACAGCGCCGGGCTGTTATCAAGCAGGTCTATGAGTCGACGGAACCGCTTACGGTAACCAGCATTTGGCACAGTGTTCGCGAAGCTTATCCGAACATCAGCCTGGATACGGTGTACCGCAATGTCAGTGTCCTGGTTGAATTAGGCGTACTCATTCCCATCAAGAGCACAGGCAAAGAGGGTATCCGTTATGAGCTTGCCACCGCCGATCACCACCATCATCATGTAGTGTGCGTAAAATGCGGTCAGGCGGTTTGTATCGATTTTTGCCCGGTCAATCAGCATTTGTTGGAACTCTTGCACGGTTACGGCTATGAACTGGTGCGGCATACAGTGGAACTGTTTGGAATTTGTGCGGATTGCAGACTTACGGTAAAGGAGTAGCGGAATGTGTGAAGTTTGTCTGAATAATATTACCTTTGCTTACGGCAGTGAGCCGGTATTGGAGAATATTTCACTGCAGGTAGCGGCAAAGGATTTTCTGATGATTTTTGGTCCTAACGGGGCAGGTAAAAGTACCGTGTTGAAAATCATCGCCGGAATTTTAATGCCTGACCGGGGTGAGGTGCTGATCAACGGACAGAAAGCCAAAGCGGCCCGTCTAGGCGGTTTGGTTAGTTATGTACCGCAAAACTATGGAAAAAATACAGCCGATTTTCCGATTACGGTCAGTGAGGTTGTCGAACTGGGCTTGATTGCGGGAACCAGGCAAAAAAAACAGCCGAAAAAAGTGGTTAAACATATTGTGGAACATATGCTTGAATTGGTGCAGGCCAGTGATTTGCGTGATCGCCGCATTGGTGAGTTGTCAGGCGGCCAGCAGCAAAGGGTAATGGTGGCCATGGCATTGGCCGGTAACCCCAGTCTGCTTCTATTAGATGAACCTACCAGCGGGATTGATTATGCCGCCAGTCAACGGATTTATGAATTATTGGGGACATTGAACAAGAACCTGGGCATCACCGTGATCATGGTGTCCCATGATATTGAAAAGGCGGCGGCCTGGGCAACCAATGTGGCTTGTATCAACCGGGGATTGTGCTTTTTGGGCAACAGCCAGGAATTTCGTGCGACCCACTCTCAAGGACGGCATATGTGGTATTAGGATCTACATGACTTACATATATGGATAATTTTTGTAGATTTTTCCGCTCCGCTTTGTTAGTCGTCGCCTTACTGATGTCTGATAGGCGCGGTTCTATGTTTTAAGTGACGCAAGGTAAACTAAAGAGGTGAAAAGTTTGGAATTTTTTCAATATGATTTTATGCAGCGGGCGCTGGCGGCAGGGTTGATTACCGCTTTTTTGTGTCCGCTGATCGGTATTTTTGTTGTAGTTCGCCGGCAGTCGCTGATCGGTGACGGCCTGGGGCATATTGCCTTTGCCGGAGTTGCCGCCGGGCATTTGGCCGGTATCTACCCCATGGCAGGGGCATTGCTCCTGACGCTTGGCGGAGCGGTCGGCATTGAATTGACCAGACGCCGGCACGCCCAGTATTCCGACATGGGATTAGCCATTATTTTTTATGCCGGTGTAGCTATGGCCATTATTTTCAGTACCATGACAAAGATGCCCAGTTCGGGCTTGCTAAGCTTTCTGTTTGGCAGCATTGTCACGGTTTCTCTGCAGGACGTCGGCTTGATTGCGGCGGCCGGTCTGCTGGTAAGCGGTATTTTGTTTGTCTGGCACAAGCCTTTGCTGCTGTCTTCGTTTAATGAGGATATTGCCAATGTCAGTGGGATTGATACCGGGCGGGTCAACATGATTTTCAGCATCCTGACAGCCTTGGTTGTTGTGGTCGGTATGACGATTGTCGGCATTTTGCTGGTCAGCGCTCTGATGATTGTACCGGTGGCGGCAGCACATTCCCTGCGGCTCGGCTTTAAAGCGACGCTGGGCTGGGCGGTTGGTTTTTCCGTCCTGTCGGTTACGGCCGGTTTGCTTTCTTCTTTCTATCTGGATATTGCTCCCGGCGGAACCATAGTCATGACCGCGATTATTCTGTACGTCCTGATAGCGGTGGTGCAAACCTGGCGCGAAAATAAAGTGTAGTCCTATGTTTTGGGGACCGATGATTTATTCACACTGCGCGGCCTAGTGGTTAACCAACTCTGAAAATACAATTCCATTACGGATCATTTTCTGCGGCCTCGTTGTCGTCGACTTACTTATGTTCGATTGGGGCGTCTCCTCCGTTTTGCCTTACGAAAAAATTCCCGCAAATTAATTTGCACTTTCAAAGTTGGCGAACCCACTGGCGGATATTTTTCCGCCTGGCCGGCCGGTAAAATACGGAAATAAGGACCGCTGTTCTTTGGTCTTACTTCCTTGCCAGCGAAAAATTTCTTGTCAGGCCGGTAGGCTTACTAAATCAGCGGTTCCCTATTTTTCCGGAATTAGCCAGATAATCAGATTGGCATATTGTTTGGTAAAGGGCAGGACGGCAATTGAGGAAGCAATATTGAAAATCGTATGGATACAGGCGATCTGGGTGCTGAAATCATTGCTGCAGGCTTTGACCGTCCAAATGAGTAAGGGAGTCAATGGCAAAGCAATGAGGGCGCCCAACACGTTTAACAGCAGGTGGGCAACAGCTACCCGTCTGCCCGCCAGCGGTGAGGCGATCCCTACTAAGAGTGAAGAAAGGCAGGAACCGATGTTATTTCCATAAATGATGTAAGCCGCTGTTTCCAAGGAGAAAAAGCCCTCGTTTGCCAGCACCATCAATACGCCGGTAGCGGCGGTGCTTGACTGAAAAAGCACGGTAATCAAAATACCGCCGACAATTCCATAAAAGGGATTATCCCTGGCAGCCGCCAGACATTGCAAAATCGCGCTGTATTGTGCCAATTCTCCTAACGCGCCTGATAAATAATCCAGTCCGGCAAAGAGGCTTAAAATGCCCGCCAAAAACATAGCCGGATAGCGTAGCTTTTTACGCAGCATTAGCAACATAGTTACCGCCAGACAGGGCAGTACATAGGCTCCGGAAAAGCTCAGCGTCATCAGTTGTACGGTCGTGCAGGTGCCGATATTAGCGCCTAAAATAATCCCCAGGGACTGGTAAAAGGACAAATAGTTGGCACTTACCAGACCGATGGTTACCAGAGTTAAGGCGCTGCTGCTCTGCATCAGGGCGGCGGCGACCGTTCCAAACAGCAGGCCGCGCCAGGGGGTAACGGTCAGTTTATATAACAGTCGTTGTATGCGGTGTAAAAGGAAGTGCCGGAGGCTTGCCCGCATGAGAAAGATGCCGCCAAGCAGCAGGCCGACTCCAACTATAAGAGAAATCAGGCTATCCATGCCATCCCTCCCGCTGGTCTTTCTGTTTACACTGTATGAGGTTACTATCTGGAATATATATATAAAGCCGGTCCAATTTTAGAAATAAAAAATGGTAAGCTTTATTAGGATGCGTTTTCAAGCTAGCCCAATATTTCATAGTGAGTGCTTTTTGTGCCCGGACAAGGTGAATTTTGAGGGAATAAGGGCTTTAAATTTAACCCAATATGGCACAACGAGCATTGCAGAGAGACTTTGCGGATAGTTTGAAAAACACGTTCTGAATTTACTATATATTTTTAAGAGGGATGTGAATGAATTATGGATATTTCAAGGGAAAAAGCCTGGGAAACACTAAACCGCCATGTAGCAAGCCCGGTCTTGCTAAAGCACTGTCTGGCGGTGGAAGTGGCCATGCGAGCCTATGCCGAAAAGTTCGGCGAAGACAGTGAATATTGGGGAGCTGTCGGCTTGTTGCATGATGTTGATTTTGAAAAATTCCCCGACGAGCATCCGATGCATGCCAGAGAGATTCTGCAGGAGCACGGATATGACGCCGAGATGGCCACTCATGTGGAGTCTCATGCCAGAGACTGGCCCGGCCAACGGACTCTGTTGCAAAAAACTTTGCTGGCCGTTGATGAACTAACCGGCTTTATCATTGCCTGCGCTTTGGTGCGGCCCGATAAGAGTCTGGATAACCTGGAAGTCAAGTCAATTATGAAGAAGATGAAGGATAAGGCGTTTGCCAAAGCGGTAAACCGGGAAACTATTCTGACCAGTGCTGACGATATGGGGGTCGACCTAAAAGAACACATTGATTTTGTTACCAAGGCGTTGGCAGCGGCGGTAAAGCAGCCGGACTATCAATATTTGGCACTTGGCTAAAAAAGCAAACCAGACAGAAAAACTGTCTGGTTTGCTTTTTTGCGTAAGCGAATACCACATGCTATGCATGTGGTTCCAAAAAGCTTATAGCTATACGTCGAAAAAAACAGCCTCTTTTGTTAGAATAAATGCAGGTTTGCCGACCGCATAACTCTAAACAAAGGAGGCGCATCCAATGGATGATACTAAGAGTTTAGCACATAGTAAATGGCGGTGCAAATATCATATAGTATTTGCACCAAAATATCGTAGACAGGTGATATATGGAAAAATAAAAGCGGATATAGGAGTGATCTTAAGGAAGCTGTGTGAGTACAAAGGTGTGGAAATTTTAGAAG